>NZ_KI914953.1:8004-10170 GCF_000520575.1 Arthrobacter sp. I3 | reverse complement strand
GAGCGCACACCGGCAAATAGCGCATGGTGCCCAGCTTGCTCGATGAGCAGCCGGGCACGGGCTGGGCTGTTTCCGTGATGGCGGCCGCGGCGGCTCCGGCGCGCAGCAGGTCCAATGAGTGCTCCTGGTCCTCACGCAGGATCTCGAGCTGGACGTTGTCACTGGCCGCCGCGAGGCCGGCCAACGCCCAGGTGTGCAAGGAATCGCTGTTGATCACCAGCGTCAGGCGCATCCCTCCGCGGGGGTGCTCCGGCTGCAGCTCCTCGGCCAGGTCCGCGGAGAGCATTTCCAGTTGCCGGGCGAAGCGCACCACGGCCTCGCCGGACTCCGTGAGTCCGGGCGGCCGCGCCCGGGTCAGGACCGGCCGGCCGACGGCGGTCTCGAGTGCCCGGACCCGCTGGCTGATCGCCGACGGCGTCACGGACAGGTGCGCGGCCGCGGCGTCAAAGCTCCCGTGCGTCAGAATCGCGGCCAGCGTCCGGGCCTGTTCGGGGGTAATCTCCATCATTAGCCCATCTTACGTATCAGCAGAATCTTTAACTGGTTTCATCTCTGGCGGGCGCCTACCGTGGAGTGGTGATCCTTCCCCTGTTTTCCGGTCTTTCCGCCGGACTGTCCCTCATTGTTGCTATCGGTGCGCAAAACGCTTTTGTCCTCCGGCAGGGCATCCAGCGCTCGCACGTCGTTATGGTGGTGGCAGTCTGCGCGGTCTCGGACCTCGTGCTGATCCTGCTGGGCGTCGCGGGCATCGGCATCCTCCTGGACCGGGCGCCCGCTGCCCTCGTCGTGATCCGGTGGGCCGGGGCGGCGTTCCTCCTTGCCTACGGGGCGTTCGCGGCCCGGCGCGCGGTCCGCGGGGAGCAGATGGAGAATCCCGGCAACAAGCCCGCCGCCGGCCGGGTCGCCGTCCTTGGCACCTGCCTGGCCTTCACCTGGCTGAACCCGCACGTCTACCTGGACACGGTGCTGCTGCTCGGGTCCCTCGCTGCCGCCCAAGGCGAAGCCGGGCGCTGGTGGTTCGCCGCCGGGGCCGGCCTGGGAAGCATTGCCTGGTTCACCGCCCTCGGCGCGGGAGCGCGGTTCCTGACGTCCCTGTTCCGGCGCCGGACGGCCTGGCGCGTGCTCGACGCCGGAATCGCCGTCGTGATGGTCACCCTTGCCGTGCTGCTGCTGACCTGACACGCGCCCGCCCACCGCTCCGCCCCGCCGCCCACCGCGCGCCCACGCAAAGTGTCGGGAAAGCCGAGGCTGATCTCCCGTCCCCGGGGGTAGGCCGGTGGGCCCTTGTCCGTTCAACGTGGCGGGGTCACGATTGCCGGATGACAGCATCCCCAGCCTCGGCCAGCGAACGACGGCGTGCAGCCATCGGCACAGCCGTCTTCGCGGCCGCCCCCGCAACCGCCGCCGGCGTGGTGCCGTGGCTGCTGACCCGCTGGAAAGTGGAGTCCCCGGTCCCCGGCGGGGTGCCCGCGCAGATCGCGGGCGCCATGATGATCGGTGCGGGCGCCGCCGTCATCGCGAACTCCTTTGTGCATTTCGCCGTCGAGGGCATCGGGACCCCCGCGCCATTTGCCCCGCCCAGGCAACTGGTGGTTGGCGGCCTTTACCGGTACGTGCGGAATCCGATGTACGTGTCCATTGCCGCGGCCGTCGCGGGGCAGGGGCTCCTGCTGGGCCAGCCGAAGCTCTTCCTGGCCCTGGGCATCGGCGCCATCCCGGTGGTGGCTTTCGTCCGGCAGTACGAGGAGCCCACACTGGCCCGGAAGTTCGGTGCGGCGTACGAGGAATACCGCAGCAACGTCCCGCGCTGGCTGCCCAGGCCCACGCCGTGGCGGCCCGACGGGCCGGAGCCGTCCCGACCCTAGGCCTCGGCGGGCAGGCATTGGCGGGCTGGGCATCCCCGGGCTGGGGTAGCCCTGGGCCCTGGCCCAGGACAGCTGTCCGGCCGCTATTTGCCGCTTCCGGCCCACTCCAGCAGCCGATCCAGCGGCCAAGTGGTGACGATCCGCTCGGTGGGAACCCCGTTCGAGGCCGCGCGCTCGGCACCGTACTGCAGGAAATCCAGCTGGCCCGGCGCATGGGCGTCGCTGTCGATGCTGAACAGACAGCCGGCATCGAGGGCCAGCCGGATCAGCTCGTCCGGCGGATCCTGCCGTTCGGGGCGGG
>NZ_KI914953.1:0-7904 GCF_000520575.1 Arthrobacter sp. I3 | reverse complement strand
CGGGGCGGGAATTGATTTCGACGGCCACATTATTCCCGGCGCACGCTGCGAACACGCGCGCGGCGTCGAACTCGGACTGCGGGCGGGTTCCCCTCGACCCCTGCAGCAGCCGGCCGGTGCAGTGGCCGAGGACGTTCGTGTGCGGATCATTGATGGCGCCCAGCATCCGCTCGGTCATGGTGCTCCGGTCGGAGCGGAGCTTCGAGTGGACGCTCGCCACCACGATGTCCAGCCGGTCCAGCATCTCCGGGGACTGGTCCAGGGTGCCGTCCTCCAGGATGTCCACCTCGATCCCGGCCAGAAGGCGGAAGTCGCCGCCGTCCGCGTTGATGTCCGCAACAACGTCCAGTTGTTCCCGAAGGCGTTCGGCGCTCAGGCCGTTGGCGATCTTGAGGTTGGGGGAGTGGTCCGTCAGGGCGAGGTAATCCCGGCCCAGTGTCCGGGCGGCGTCAGCCATCAGTCCGATCGGGGATCCGCCGTCGGACCAGTCGCTGTGGCTGTGCAGGTCCCCGCGGAGGGCCGAGCGCAGTTCGGCCCCGCCGCTCGCCAGGGGTTGCTGCCCGCGTTGGCGCAGATCCTCAAGATAGTCGGGCACGCCGCCGTCGACCGCCTGCCGGATGACGTCGAACGTTCTGTCGCCGATCCCCTTCATGCTCTTGAGCCGGCCGTTGCGTGCCCGCGCTGCGACCTCCTCCGGGTCCAGGGCGCCGATAATCCCGGCCGCCTTGCGGAACGCCTGGATCTTGAAGGTGGGGGCGAGCCCGCGTTCGAGCCAGAACGCAATCTCATTGAGGGCATCAACGGCATCCATCAGTCCATCTTGCACCCACTCTGCCCGGCCCCGCCCCCATCCTGGCCCGGCTTTTGTATCGGCGGGAGGGGCCGATTTTGGATAATCCGGGGGTCTGCCCTTATAGTTTTATAGTCCAGTTCGGAGGAACCCGAAAGGACAAAAACGACAGGCTTCGGCCCTTAATTTTTGCCCTGATATGTTTCACCGGATGGCGTCCTGGCCCCCATCGTCTAGCGGCCTAGGACACCGCCCTTTCACGGCGGCGGCACGGGTTCGAATCCCGTTGGGGGTACGCAAGGAACTGGTCAAACCGGGTGAAAAAGTCTGGTAGGCTAAAGGCCTTGAAAATCTGCGGTAGCGATATCGCAGACAGCAAGAACAAGCAGTAAACAAGCAAGGCCCTGTAGCGCAGTTGGTTAGCGCGCCGCCCTGTCACGGCGGAGGTCGCGGGTTCAAGTCCCGTCAGGGTCGCTCTGATTGCCGGAAGAAATTCCGGCCTTCAAGGTGACATGTCACCTAGGCTCTGTAGCTCAGTTGGTAGAGCGTTCGACTGAAAATCGAAAGGTCACCGGATCGACGCCGGTCGGAGCCACCACTGGGAAGCATCAGTTCTTTGAGAACTGGTGCTTTTCTTCTTTAACACCATCTCCTGCTCCGCTTTATCGACGGGGGAGACGGGCGGCGAGGGGCGGGCGACGGCGGCGACCGTTTGGGAGCCGTCCAGCCGGCCGGGCTAGACTCGCACGCTGGGGAAAGAACACCAAGGCCGCCGGCAGCCCGGTCCGGGCGGGCGGCGCAATCTCAACCGAAAAGTGATTCTGCAACGTGACTTCGAAGAATATTGCCCGTCCTCTCGCCGCAACCGCCCTCCTCGCAGCCCTGGCTCTTACCGGGTGTTCGGCCCCGCAGGCCGGCAGCGCGCCTTCGTCCGCCGCGGGCACGTCCGCCGCGGGCGCGTCCACTGCTTCCGCGTCCGCCACGCCGAGCCCCAGCGGGACCTCGGGACCGTTCGGCGGCTTCACCAGCGCCGCCGAGGCGTGCTCCAAGATCTCGGAGCAGGCAACCGGCGCCACGCTCCTTCCGCTGTCGGCCGCCCAAGGCAAGACGGCGGAACTGGAACAGTTCAAAACTGAGCTTGCCGAGACGGCCGAACGCGTCCCGGACAGCCTCAAAGCCGACTTCGCCAACCTCAAGGAGGTGGCCGTTGCCGGCGTCACCGACCAGACGGTCTTCTCCAGCGGAAAGCTCCAGGCCGCCATGGCGCCGGTCACGACCTGGATCGCCACCAATTGCAAGTAGGGGGTTCGGCCAGGCCAACGCTCGAGTCGGCTCCCGGCTGACATCCCGCAGCCTACAAACGGCCGGCCTCGTCCCAACACAGACCGCCCGTTCCCGCCCCCACCTGCATGGACTGTGGGAACGGGCGCCGCAAGATTCCCCCACGGCCCCCAAGGCAGGGACTAGGGTTGTGTCAAAGAGAAGGGGGAGTGCGTTATGGAATACCAGAATTCTCAACCCGTCGCCGGTCCCGCGGCCGGTCAACACGTTGCCAGCCTCGCAGGTCAGCCCGCGGCCGGCGCCCTGGTCAGTCCCACGGACGGTCTGTCCGCGCCGGCCGGCACCGGCCGCACGGTCATAGCGGAAACCGCCGTCGCCAAGGTCGCTGGCATCGCCGCCCGATCGGTGCCCGGCGTCTATTCGTTGGGATCAGGACCCTCACGCGCCCTCGGGGCCATCCGCGACGCCGTCGGCAACGCCGATCACGCAGCGGGCGTCCGCGTGGAAGTCGGCGAAACGCAAGTCGCCGTCGACATCGATCTTGTTGCGGTGTATGGCACCCCCCTGCAGGCCCTCGCGGACCAGGTCCGCGCCGTCGTCTACGCCGCCGTCGGGGAACTGGTGGGGCTCGAAGTGATCGAGGTCAATATCGAGATCAACGACGTTTATGTGCCCGGCCCGGCCAAACCGGCCGCGTCCGCCGAGGCCCGGCCAGCCAGGGAGGCAATCCAATGAGTCTGACGGTAGTGGGAATCGCCATGGGCGCCTTCGTGGCCTTCATGTCCTTCCAGTTCGGTGTCTGGGGCTTCCTCGGCGCCCTGTTCTTCATGGCCATCGGCGCCCTCCTGGGCCGGGCCGCAGAGGGGAAGCTGGACCTGCGCAGCGTGTTTGACGCCCTCACAGGCCGGCGTTCCTCCTCATGAGCATCACGGCTGAAGCGCCGATCCCCGGCGCCGCGATGGCCGGGCACAACCGCATCAGCACCCAGGCCCTGACGAGCGTGGCCCGGGCGGCCGCGGGGGAGGCCCTCGGTGTCCCGGCGCACGACGTCCGCGCCGACTGGTCGGACGATGACGGGCTGCTCGCCCTCTCGCTGGTCATGCCCGTCGCGGTCCCGAACCTCACCGCTGTAGTCCGGGACCCAGGCCGCGTCGCCGGATTCGGCGGTTCCATCTGGGAGCGTGCCGTCGCCGCCAAGGCCGAGATTCTGCGCCGCGTGACGGAACTGACCGGAGCGCAGCTGAGCCGGGTGGACATCCGCATCAGCGGGGCCGCCGTGCGCGGGGGAGGCCGGGTTCATTGAGCCAGGACACCCAGAACGCCGGGATCGACTCCGCCGGGCACGACGCCGATGCGGTGCAGGGTAGCGCGCCGTTGGGTTCCGGCGCCGCGGGCATGGGCCGGATAGTGAAACGGGAGACGCACACATCGCGCGCTGTTGTGTCCGTGATCGCGGCCGGCCTGGTCATGGCCGTGTTCGGCTATGCTCTGCTTGAGACGGGGGTCCGTGCGATCGGGCAGCCGCCGTGGCTCGTGGATCCGCAGACCGCGGCCGAGCGCGTAGTCGCGCTCCCGGCGGGAATCCCGCCGCTTCTGCTCGGCGTCACGGGCGCTGTGATCGCGATGGCCGGATTGTTCTTCTTCCTCAATGCTGTGCTGCCCGGCCGGCGGGCACGCCACCTGCTCCCGGACCGCCGGGCCGCCGTCGTGGTGGACGATGAGGTGATCGCCGCTGCCCTGGCGCGCCGGGCCCGGCTGGCCGCCAACGTGGCCAAGGAACAGGTGATGGTGGTCGTGTCGCGGAACCGGATCACGGTCAACGTCCGGCCGACCTCCGGTGTGCCGCTGCGCCCGGACGCCGTCCTGGAGGCTGTGCGCCGGGAAGTGGAGGAAATGGGCCCCTGGCCGATGCCGGAAGTGCGGATCCAGGTAGCCACAGCCGGGGTGGTGGGGGCATGAACAACACACCCCGGGCGCTGAACCGCGTACTGATTGGCATCCTTGGCATCCTCCTCCTCGCCATCGGCGTCCTCCTGATACTGCTTGCGAGCGTCCCGGCCGTGGGCGTGTGGTGGCATGAGTGGGCCGGCGGCGTCCTGAGCTTCTGGCTCGATTTGTTCGAACGGACGCAATTCCCCCGCCGCCAGGGGAGCTGGCTGTGGCTTGCCATCTGCCTGGCGCTGCTGGTGGTGCTTGGCCTGATGATCGCCTGGATTGCCCAACAAGGTACGGGCCGGACCAGCCTGCTCGTGGCAGAGGAGGACCCGGGTGAAGTGCCCGGCAACGTCGGAATCAGCGGCGGCGTGGCGGAGCAGGCGCTCCGCGCGGCGCTGGCGGACCGGCCCGACCTGGCCGGCGTCACGGTAGCCGCCTACAAAATCAGCGGGGAGCCGGCCCTCAAGATCCGGGTGGAACCGCGCCAGGGCGTCGCCCCGCACCGGCTCGCCGCCGAAGTTTCCGCCCTGGTAGAGGCGCTCGACGCGGTGATCGGCAAACGCACCCAGGTGCTGATCCACATCGGATCCGGCGCGCGGTCGCGGTTCGGCCGTTCCGAGCGGGTCCGCTGAGCCGGCGGTGGGCTGAGGCAGCCTTCCCGGCAGGCGCGCCGCGGGGCCGGCCAACGGGCCACGGAATCTCCTTTGCATAAAGGTTTCATGTAAACGCTTGCATTCCGGACTGCCTGTTGATTACTGTGATGGTCGGCACACCATCAGTACGGCCGTTTTTCACCGGTACTCAGCGAGGAGCACTCCAGTATGAAAACCCGCAATTTCCTACTTCCCGTCGCCACGGCAGGCATTTTGGCTATCACCCTTTCGGCGTGTGGCGGCGGAGGTGGCGGCACTACCAGCGGCAGCGACGCCGCCTCGCAGGGCCTGGACGGACGCGGCCCCATCACTTACGTTCAGGGCAAGGACAACAGCAACGTGGTCCGCCCGCTGATCGACAAGTGGAACGCCGCCCACCCGAACGAGAAGGTCACGTTCAAGGAGCAGACCGACCAGGCCGACCAGCAGCACGACGACCTCGTCCAGCACTTCCAGGCCAAGGACCCCGGCTACGACGTCGCGAGCGTCGACGTCGTCTGGACCGCCGAATTCGCCGCCAAGGGCTGGCTGCAGCCGCTCAAGGACAAGATGGCGCTGGACACCTCGGCCATGCTGAAGCCGACCGTTGATGCCGCTTCCTACAAGGGCACGCTGTACGCGGCACCGGAATCATCCGACGGCGGCATCCTGTACTACCGCAAGGACCTGGTCCCCACGCCCCCGAAGACCTGGGACGAGATGATGAGCATGTGCTCCATCGCCAAGACCAACAACATCGGCTGCTACTCCGGCCAGTTCAAGAAGTATGAGGGACTCACCGTCAACGCCTCCGAGGCAATCAACTCCGCCGGCGGAGCCGTGCTGGACGAGAACGGCAAGCCCAACCTGCTCACCGCGGAGGCAAAGGCCGGCATGGCCAACCTGACCAAGGCCTACGCAGACGGCTCGATCCCGAAGGAAGCCATCACGTTCCAGGAAGAGGAAAGCCGCCAGGCATTCCAGGACGGCAAGCTGCTGTTCCTCCGCAACTGGCCCTACGTCTACAACCTGGCCACCACTGAAGGCTCCTCCAAGGTCAAGGACGTCCTGGGCATGACCGCACTCCCCGGCAAGACCGGTCCGGGCGCCTCGTCCCTCGGCGGCCACAGCGCCGCGATCAGCGTCTACTCCAAGAACAAGGCCACCGCAGTGGACTTCCTGAAGTTCCTCACCACGGAAGAGACCCAGAAGTTCTTCGCCACGCAGGGTTCGCTCGCACCGGTGCTCGGCAAGCTCTACGACGACAAGGAGCTCGTCGCCAAGCTGCCGTACCTGCCGGTCCTGAAAACCTCGATCGAGAACGCCGTGCCCCGCCCGGTCACCCCGTTCTACCCGGCCGTCACCAAGGCCATCCAGGAAAACGCGTACTCGGCCATCAAGGGTGAGAAGACTGTAGACGCGGCCCTGTCTGACATGCAGAAGTCCATCGAGTCCGCTAGCGCGGGACAGTAGGTCCATCATGGCAACTGAAGTAGGCCCGACGTCGGTCAAGGCACCGGCGTCGGGCGGGGCACCGATCCACCACGCACCCAAGGGTGTTGGGGAGGACAACCGCATCGCGACGCAGGGGCGCTGGGCAGCTTGGCTGCTGGCGCCGACCATCCTCGCATTGGGCATCGTGATTGTCTACCCGATCATCAGCGCCCTTGTCATGTCCTTCCAAAAAGATGCCGGTCTGGACCCCGCCACGGGTCTCTTCGTTGAGGGTGGCCCGGCCGGCTTCTCCAACTACTACAACTGGATCTTCCAGCAATGCCCGGCTCCGGACGGCGGAACCGTTGACTGCCCGCCTGGAACCCTGGGCGCGCAGTTCTGGTCCGCCACCGGCACCACGTTCTTCTTCACCATCGTCACGGTGGGCCTGGAGACGGTGCTCGGCTTCTGGATGGCAGTCATCATGGCCCGTGCCTTCCGGGGCCGCAGCCTGGTCCGCGCAGCTGTCCTGGTGCCGTGGGCCATCCCCACCGCCGTGACGGCCAAGCTGTGGCTGTTCATCTTCGCCTTCGAAGGCATCGGCAACAAACTCTTCAACACCACCGTCCTGTGGACCGGCAGTGAATGGCCGGCCAGGTGGGCCGTGATCATCGCGGACGTCTGGAAGACCACGCCGTTCATGGCGCTGTTGATTCTTGCCGGCCTGCAGATGATTCCCGCGGAAGTGTACGAGGCGGCCAAGGTCGACGGCGCCTCAGCCTGGCAGCGGTTCCGGATGATCACCCTGCCGCTGGTGAAACCGGCGCTCATGGTGGCCATCCTGTTCCGCACCCTGGACGCGCTGCGCATGTTCGATCTCCCGTACATCCTGACCGGCGGCGCGAACAACACCACTACGCTGTCCATCCTGGTGATCAACCAGATCAGGCAGGGCTTCAACGCGGCGGCGGCTTTGTCCACCATCACGTTCTTCATCATCTTTCTGGTGGCTTTCATCTTCGTACGCTTCCTCGGGGCGAACGTGGTGGAGCAGCAGACCGGCGCAGGTAAGGGGAAGAAATGACCGCCGCGACGAGCGCCGCAACCGAGCTGCGCGCAGAGCAGGACCGGGGGCGGAAGGCCGCGCAGAACCGCGAGAAGTGGGCCCAGAGCCGGACCTACATCAGTGCGGTCGTGATCCTCTTCTGGTGCCTGGCTCCGGCCTACTGGATGGTGGTGACTGCCTTCCGGGATGTCGGATTTACGTACGACACCTCGCTGCTGCCGACCCACGTGACGCTGGACAACTTCAGGACGGCGTTCGACACCTCCTTCGGCAACCACTTTGGCCAGGCACTGCTGAACAGCTTGTTCATCGGCACCGTCGTCACCCTGGTGTCGCTGGTGATCGGCGTGTTTGCCGCCTACGCCCTGGCCCGCTTGAACTTCAAGTTCAAGTACCTTGTGCTGGGCTTCATCCTGGGCGCTTCCATGTTCCCCGGCGTCGCCCTCATCACCCCGCTGTTCCAGCTCTTCACGAACATCGGCTGGATGGGCACCTACCAGGCCCTGATCATCCCGAACATCTCGTTCGTGCTGCCGCTGACGGTCTACACCATGACATCCTTCTTCCGGGAGATGCCGTGGGAGCTCGAGGAATCGGCCCGGGTGGACGGCTGCACGCAGGGACAGGCGTTCCGGAGGGTCATCATGCCGCTGGCCGCACCGGCCATCTTCACGACCGCCATCCTGGCCTTCATCTCCTCGTGGAATGAATTCCTGATCGCCAGCCAGCTCTCGTCCGACGCAACGCAGCCGGTCACAGTGGCCAT
>NZ_AZSB01000466.1:0-21444 GCF_000520575.1 Arthrobacter sp. I3 | reverse complement strand
CTGTCCTGGCGAGCGCTTATTACCAGGACATCTCAGGATCTGAGGTGCTGCGCGCCGTCGTTGCCGGCACTGAAGTCACGGCCCGGCTCTACGAGTCTTCGATTGGGAACTTCAAGCCCTACAGTGACGGCGGAACGGTAGTTGTCAGCTACTTCAACGCGATCGGCGCTGCGGCGGCGCTCTCCCTCATCCGATCCTTTGATGAGAACCGCACGGCGCATGCCATGGCCATTTCCTCGACGATCAGCACGTGGTGCCCGGCTGAGGTCATTTTCGGGCAGGGCGGAACCGTCAAGCCGATTCTCTTCGGCGCCAACCCGGCGAGCAGTGCTGTCCAGGCTGCTAATTATGCGTACCATGGCTTGACCGGTCCCCTGCGCCTGCTCGAAAGCCCCATCGGCTTGATGAGGTCTCTCGCGACTGATTTCGACCCAGGCAAACTGCAGGACACGGAACGTTGGTTCATCACTGCCCCGCAGCGTAAGCTCCATGCCTCATGCGGGTACACCCACGCCAGCATCGACGCCGTGAGCTCGATGGAGCTCAGTGATGAGTTGCTCGGGAACATCGAAGGTATCGACGTCGCCGTTCCGGCCTTCTTCAGGGAGGCAGTTGGAAAGGTAGGCGCGCCGAAGAGCTCGAATGATGCCAGATTCCACCTCGGGTACGTCGTGGCCCTGGCCATCCAAGGGAACTACCCCATCTTGCCGGAGCACACGTTGGACTTTGAGAATCACTTGGCGCACGGGAGGACTCTTGAGCTCTCGGAGAAGGTGCGCATTGTCCCGGACGATACTGTGGCGACCGGAACGTCGAAACCGTACAACGTCTCAAAGGTTACCGTGCGCTTCCGGGACGGCGCCGAGCAATCCTCATTGTGCCTGAGCCCAAAGGGATCCGCCGATGACCCGATGTCTGATGGCGAGGTGGTCCGGAAGTTCGTCCAGCTGGTTTCGCCTTCAGTCGGGGAAGGCGACGCCAAGGTACTTGCTGAGGCGATTCTCGGAATCCGCCAGGCGAATGACGTCTCGTCGATAGCGGGTGCAGTGCGTGGGATTATCGTGAACGAACTGGAGAAGAACTGAGCGTGCAAGCTCAGCAGCATGGAAAAAGCCAGTCCCGGTGTACAGCCGGGACTGGCTTCCTTTCTTGTTAGCTGCTACCTGAGAGCCCGGCCTGGACGCCGTGGTGGAGTGCGTCAAAGTGCTTGGCCAATGCCTGCTTTGCGGCGATCGGATCGCGGTCCCTCAATGCCCGGACGAGTTTGCGGCGGCTTCCGTGTGTCTCCAGGCCATCGGTGGGGCCGGCGTCCTTGTGGAATTGTCGCGTGATTTCCAGAAGCGGTCCCGTCAGCGCCTCGGAGATCCCGTTGTGGGCGATCTGTGCGAGCTTCCGGTGAAACCGGATGTGGCGCTCCAGGCGATCCTCAAAGTCGAGGTTGTTGGTTTCTGCTTCCTCAGAGGAACTCACGACGGCCGCCAGTTCCTCAATCTCAGCGTCCGTGGCGTGCAGGCACGCCTGTTCAGCAACATAGTTCACCAGCACCACGCGGACGTCGATGAGCTCCTTGCCGTCGTACTGCCGCAGCCCCATGCCATCGAGCAGGCTCTGGGACAGGGCAGCCGAATTCGAATCGTTGAGGAACGCGCCGCCGGCGGAGCCCTTTTTCAGTGTGACGAGCCCGGAGGATTCCAGCATCCGAAGAGCCTCCCGGAGGGTGTTCCGGCTGACCCCGAGCTGCTCCGCCAGGTCCCGTTCGCTGGGTAGCCTTTCACCCGGCTTGAGCTCATTGGACTGGATACGGCTTCGAATCTGTTCGACGATCTCATCCACCGCACGCCTTGGCCGAACGTTGGCGAATGGCTGGAATGCCCCCGTCACGGCTTCAGGGGACCAGCGCCCTGGCGGCGAAAGCGACTTGGTCGCTGTAGTGCAGGGCAACAATTTCCACCGGGGAGTCAAGGGGGGTGTCCACCGGTCCGAGGAACGCGGTGGCCAAACGGGGTCCGTCGTCCAGGTCGATGATCGCGACCTGGTAGGGCGTGAACTCCTTGAACGCCTCGGGAGCCGCGTGGACCGACGTCACGGAGTACAACGTGCCGCGGCCCGACAGCTCCACCCATTCGATGTTCCTGTTCCATGTGGCCGGATCGAAGTCCCTCGGCGGAAAGGTAATGGCCCCGTCCCCGCCGGACCGGGTGGTGATGAAACGGCCCTCTGCCAGTGCCTCCCAGAACGGGGTGGTGAACGGGGTCTTCCGCGGTGGGTACGGGTGGGGGTGATCCAGCTGGACGGTGTTGATCATCAGGAAACCCTTTCAAGGATGTGTACGAGAGCTGCGTTGTAGTTGCCAAGTTCAGCAGTGGCCAGGCCGATCGCTGCGTCCTGGACCTGACGCTCACCCGCCTGGTGCATCAACTGCTCCACGGCTTCCAGGAGGTTGTACAGCGGGGTGACGTAGGCCGGGTGGCCCCGGGACGTCAGTCCACCCGAGGTGGAGATGGGAATGTCCCCGCCCAAGGAGGTCCTGCCCTCTGCCGCGAATTTGGCGCCGGCACCGCGCGGAACGATTCCCAGCGCCTCGCTGACCAGGACTTCTACGATCGTGCAGGGGGCGTACGGCTCCGCGAAGTCGAGGTCGGAGGGCTTCAGCCCGGCCTCAGCGAAGGCCTGGCCGCCGGCCTTCTGTGCTGCGTTCAGGGCGATCATGTCATTGGGTGTGGCCGTGATCTGGTGGGCTCCCTCATGATGGAAGCCGGTGCCACGGACCAGGACATAAGGCCGGCCGCTGGCGCGGGCTACATCCTCGTCAGCCAACACCAGGCACACTGCCCCATCGCTTCGGGGAGGCACTTCGTAGAGCCCGAGAGGGTGGACGATAGTCGGCTGGGCCAGAACCTCATCCAGAGTAATGGGCTTGCGGTACTGAGCCAGCGGATTCAAGCTGGCGTGGTGGCGGTTCTTCACGGCCACGGTGGCCACGTCTTCGCGCGTCGCCCCAAACTCATGCATGTAGCGCATCATGTCCATGGCGTACCACGCAATGGGCGTGATACCGAAGGGCGCCTGGAAATCCACGTCCCCGACGGCGCGCATGGAGCTCATCATGTGCTCACCCGAAGAGACAGCGGTCTCGTAGTTTACGCCCAGGGCCAGTGCCACCTTGGCCCGCCCCGAACGGATGTTGTCGGCAGCATGCTCAAACGCGAGGCCACCGGTCATCCCGTTGCCGAGAACCTCAGCCACGAATCCGTCGCAGGGCAGCTGCAAATAGCTGGCCATGAACGTCCCGAAGTACTTTTGCTGGGTATACGGACGAGGCTGCGCGAAGCTCAGGCCCCCAATATCCGACTTGTCCACCTGGGCCATCTCAACGGCCCGGAGCACGACGTCCGCGAGGACCTCGTGCTCGAGGTCGCCCACGTCCCCAGGCCTTGGCTGTAACCGGCCTACAGGTGTTGCCGCATATCCAATGACTGCCACTCTGCCCATTCTTTGCTCCTGACGAATCCTGGCCGTTTCCGTGTCGGCCTTGAGGAATGCTCTTGACGTATCTTGAGACTACCGCCACAATTGCAATGGTTCAACCGTTGACATTCAGGAGAGACATGATTCAGCAGCGGCCCCTGTATGGGCGCGACGATCTGCACCGGCTTATTGAGCCGAAGAGCATTGCCGTGGTGGGCGCATCGCCCACCGAAGGCAGCTTCGGGCGACGGACGCTCGAGAACCTCGCCAACTTCACGGGAACCGTCTACGGCATCCACCCGAAGCACAGCGAGATCCTTGGCCGGCCCACCTTTGCGAACCTGGCCGACCTCCCTGAGGTCCCCGACTGTGTGATCGTTTGCGTGGGCCAGCACCTGGCCGAGCCGGTCATCCAGGAAGCGGCCCGCCTGGGCATCGGCGGGGCCGTGGTTTATGCCTCCGGCTACCGCGAAACTGGTGATGTGGACGGCGAAGCAGCGCAGCTCCGTCTGCTGGACACCGCCCGGCAAGGCGGGCTGCGGCTCGCCGGCCCCAACTGCATAGGCCTTGTGAATGCCCAGAGCAAGGCCGCCATGAACTTCATGACCGACTGCGGGCAGATGATCTCCGGTGAGGCGGGCAGCATCTCCCTGGTCTCACAGAGCGGCGCTCTCGGGTACTCACTCCTGCAGGGCGTGCATCGTGGCATGGGCTTCAGTAAGTTCCTCGCCTGTGGCAACTCGGTGGATGTGGACGTGGCCGACTACGTGTCCTACCTTGCGGAGGACCCGGACACCTCAGTCATCGTGTGCCTGCTGGAGGGTATCTCTGATGGCCGGCGGTTCATCGAGTCCATCCTGAAGGCCGGTCGGGCCCGAAAGCCCGTCATCGTCTACAAGGCCGCCAACGGCGAGGCCAGCGGCAAGGCTGCCCTGTCCCACACCGGGACACTCGCCGGTTCCGCGGAAGCCTACCGCTCAGCCTTCCGCCGGGCCGGCGCGGTCCTGGTGGAGGACTTCGAGGCGCTTCTGGAAGTCGCGACCTTCTTCTCCCGCAATCCCCAGGGCCCGAACGGGGAAGGCGTGGGGATCATGGCAACCTCGGGCGGGGCAGGAGTGATCTGTGCCGATAAGGCTGAAGAAAACGATCTGCCGCTGCCGGTCCTGGACGACGCCACGGCCGCTGTCCTCCAGGACATCGTCCCGGGCTTCGGTTCCATGGCCAACCCGGCGGACCTTACTGCCGAGGTACTCAAGGACATCTCCACGTTCAAGACAGCAGTGACCTCCTTCTGTGACGATCCCGGTTTCGGGGCCGTAGTGGTGCCGCTGACCTTTGTCCACGAGACGACCACCGGCGTGCGGGCCCGCTACCTCGCGGAGGTGGCCAGCGAAACCAACACCGCGCTGGCCGCCGTCTGGATGAACGAATGGCTGGAAGGACCGGGCAGCCGCGACCTGGACGGCGACGCCTCCGTCACCGTGTTCCGGTCCCCCTCCCGGTGCATGTGGACGATCCGACGGTGGATGGACTGGCACGCCCGCACCGATTGGTCCCCGTTGTCGGACTCCACCGCCGATGCCACATTCGGAAATCGCGCCGCCGGACTGCTAGGCGCCGCAACCCCCGGCGCGACGGCCCTGACGGAGACTGCCGCGAAGGAGATCGTGGCCCACTACGGCATCAAGGTTCCGGGGGAACAGGTGGTCCAGACTCCGGACGAGGCAGCAGCCGCTGCGGATGCCATGGGGTACCCGGTGGTGCTCAAGGTCGTGTCCCCGGACATTCTGCATAAGTCCGAGGTAGGTGGCGTGCGGGTCGGTCTCGCCAGCGCCGACGAGGTCCGCGACGCGTTGACCACCATGTCTGCCCGCATGGTCTCGGAGGCCGCCCACGCACATATCGTTGGCTACAGCGTGCAGCAGATGGCCGGGGAAGGACCCGAAATCCTGCTCGGTGCCCGCTTCGACCCCGTATTCGGACCCCTAGTCCTGCTCGGCAGCGGGGGCACCTGGGTCGAGATCCTCAAGGACGTCAAGGTCTATCTCACCCCGCTCGAGCGTCCGATGGCCCTGGAAGCCATTGGGGAGATGACGCTGGTCAAGGTCCTTGAGGGGGCCCGGGGCCAAGCCCCCTACGACATCGATGCCCTCGCCGACACCATCGTCGCCTTCTCACAGATGGTGCGGGACCTCGACGGCGTGGCGACCGAAATCGAACTCAACCCCGTCCGCATCACCCGGGACAACGGACCCATGGCGGTCGACGCCCTCATCGTCCTGGCACCTCGGGAGCACGGCATCACACCGCAACCGGGCGGTGCCGTACCGGCCGCCGCCCACGCAGAAGGGACCGCGGAATGGGCAAATGCGTAGAGGACTTCGTCGCCGGTGACGTCAACGAGAGCCCGGCCAGAACGGTGACCGAGACGGACATTGTCATCTATTCGTGGATTTCCGGCGATTCCAACCCCATGCATACGGACGCCGAGTACGCGCGCCGCTCCCCCCTGGGGCAGAGGATCGCCCACGGCACCCTGGGCATGTCGATCGTCACCGGACTGAGCGCCCGCATGGGTGACTTCGACGGCACCGCCATCGCCGCGCTGGGCGTGGACGAATGGCAGTTCCTCGCACCCATCCTCATTGGGGACACGGTGCGGTTGCGCACCACCGTACGGAGCGCCAAGGTCACATCGAAACCCGACCGGGGTGTGGTTGTCCGGTTGATGGAGCTCGTGAACCAGGACGACACGGTGGTCCAGCGGGGCCTCATGAAGACCATGGCCTACACCAGGGCCGGGCTGGCAGGACAAGCGGCAACCGCGCAGGAACCCGCCGCCAACTGACCACCCAACACGGCACGACAACATCGCAGCACAATGACTACCACTGGAGACAAGACAATGAAGTTACTGGTCAACACCACGGGGCTCACCGAGGATCAGAAGATGGTCCGCGAGGGGGTCCTGGAGATCCTGGAAGCGACACTGCCCCGGGAAGAGATCCGTCGCATAGACGACGTCAAAGAATTCCCCCATGCCGCCTACGATGCACTTGCAGAAAGCGGCTTCCTGGGCCTGTTCTTCGACGAGGAATACGGAGGCGCCAGCGCCAGCTACAAGGACATCACCAACTTTATGGAGACCCTTGGATACCACTACGCCGGCATCGGGCAAGCGGTGATGATTACGTCGATCTACGCAGGCGGCCACGTGGCGAAGTTTGGCACCGAGGAGCTCAAGCACCGGATCATCCCGGGCATCATCAACGGCTCCATCAAGATGTCTATCGCTATGTCCGAACCGGGAACCGGTTCTGACGTAGCCGGCCTCCGGACCAAGGCAGTAAGGCAGGACGGCGGCTGGGTACTCAACGGCACCAAGGTCTGGATATCCGGCGCGCACGTGGCCGACTACCTCGTTGTCGTCGCCAAGACGGACCCGAACGCTGAGCGGCACCAGGGCTTTACCACCTTCCTGGTCAACGCCAAGAGCGCCGGTGTGACAATCAACCCACTGCAAATGCTGGGACGGCGCACCACGCACGCGAACGAAGTTGTGCTGGAGAACGTCTTCGTCCCGGACGAGGACCGCATCGGTGAGGAAGGCAAAACCTGGAAGAACCTCATGAAGGCGCTCGGCCTGGAGCGACTAGGGCTGGCCGCGATCTCGGCAGGAAACTGCTATCGGATCACCGAGGATGCGGCTGACTACGCACAGCAGCGCATCCAGTTCAACCAGCCAATCTCCAAGTTCCAGGTGATCCAGCACAAACTGGTCGACATGTGGATCATGGCCGAGCAGGCACGCCAGGCAACCTACCGGGTGGCAGAACTGTTGGACGCCGGTGAATCTGCCATTGAGGAAACCTCGATAGCCAAGATCATTTCCACAGAGAACAACTTCAAGGTCTCCGACATCGGTCTGCAGGTCTACGGCGGCTCCGGCTACGCCATGGAATACGACATGCAAATGTACTTCCGGGATTCACGTGTCGGCCCGATCGGCGGCGGCACCAATGAGATCCAGCGGAACGTCCTCGCCAAGAGGATGGGCCTCTGACCCACGAGGACGGGCCGACTGGCCCGCCCTCGTCCAGGAGGCGTGAGCACCATGACACTTCGTGCACAGCAGTACCGCAGCAGGGGCAGGGGAGCCAAGCGATGATATCCACCTCAATGGTCACGGCCACCCCGTGGCCCAAGCAAAGGCTGGCCGCATCGCTATTCCTCGTCCTCGGCATGGATATGTTCATGGTCTCGCCGCTGCTGCCACAGATCAGTGCCGGTTTCGGGGTGAGCATCGGCGAGGCTTCCGTGGTTGCGTGGAGTTTCTCCCTCGTTTACGCACTGCTCAGCCCGGCAGTGGCCTTGATCACCAACCGCTTCACACGGCGATCGGCCATGTGGTTCGGCGCGGCAGTGTTCAGTACCGGGGTTCTGGGGGCGGCACTCATGCCAACGCTGGGACTAGTGGTTGCCGGCCGAGCGCTTGCTGCCGTGGGAGCCTCGATCATGGGTCCGCCAGTGTGGTCCTTTGCTACAGAGACTGCCGCGCCCCACGAGGTGGGCAAGGCGGTAGCGGGCGTGGCCGCGACCTTTGCTGCCGGGCAAATCGTAGGCGTTCCCTTGGGAGGTCTCGTTGCCTCCTTCGCATCGTGGCGGTGGACCTTCCTGGCAATCAGTGTGATCGGTGCAGTGCTGGCTGCGCTGATCGGGCTGCGTTTGGGCAAGGAAGCCCGTATCCCAGAAAAGGTCGGCATCACGGAGGCGTTCGCGGACTCCTTGAATTTGTGGAGTCATAGGGAGTTCAGCTTCCTGTTGACGGCTAATTTCTTTGCGCAGGCCACCCGCTATGCCACCTACACCTTCGCCGGGGCCTTGCTCTTCACCCGGTTCGGCCTGGATACCGCCCAGCTCGGTCTTGTGGGCGCGACCGTAGGAGCGGGCTCCCTGATAGGAGCCACCATCGGGGGGCGTCTCGTGGACTGGGTTCGCGCCCGGAAGGGCTCACAACAGCTGTTGAACCTTTCCTTCGCCGCAGTGATGACCGTCTTCATCACCCTGGCCACCGCGTCGGGTCATCTCTGGTTCTCCCTGGCCGGCTGGGCGTTTACCTTTGCGGCAGGATCGGCCTTCGTCAGTAACGGCCAGGAGATGCTGACCCACTCGGCCGGCAAGAACCGTGCCTACGCGCTGTCATGGAACAACTCCGCCCTATACGCCGGCACCGCCCTGGGCACGTTTGTACTGGGGCTTGCCCCGTTGGGTACGACGCCGTTCGTCGTGATGGCTGGCGGTTTCGGTGCACTGACCATAGTTGCCAGTGCCCTCCTGTGGCGACTAACAAACCGGTCCAAGAGCCCCTGAGCAATTGCTCAGCTGTCCATCCCCTCAGCAGTTACAGCCTCGGGGACGTAGTCAATGAATGCGTCATAGAAAAAGGAGAAGTGAAGTGAAGATTGTCGTGTTGGCTAAGCAGGTGCCGGATACCTGGTCGAACCGGAAGATCGATTTGGAGTCTGGGCTGTTGGATCGGGCCGCGTCTGATCCGGTACCCGACGAGATCAACGAGCGTGCCTTGGAAAATGCACTGCTGGTCAAGGACGCCAACAAGGACGTGGAAGTAGTGGTGTTGGCCATGGGCCCGGAGGACGCCACCAAGGCACTCCGGAAGCTTTTGTCGATGGGCGCGGATTCGGCGGTGCTGGTCAACGACCCGACCCTGTCGGGTTCAGACATGGTACAGACTTCCCGGGTACTGGCCGCCGCGATTGACAAGATCGGTGAAGTCGATGTGGTGCTGGCCGGCAACGAGGCCACCGATGGGCGGGGAGGGATGGTCCCGGCGATGGTTGCGGAGATTCTGGGCTGGCCAGTGCTGCCGGGACTGGACGAAGTTGCGATCACCACAAACGAAGTGTCGGGGCGGGCTCAGGTTGATGGGGGCACGCTCCGGTTGTCCTCGGGGTGCCCGGCGGTGGTTTCGGTGACGGAGAAAACTGCGGAGGCCAGGTTTCCGAACTTCAAAGGCATCATGGCGGCCAAAAAGAAGCCGCTGGAGACCTGGTCGTTAGCCGATCTGCGGATCCAGGCCGGGCCGGAGGCCGCGGCGGTGCGTTCGGTGATGGTCTCGGCCGCGGCGCGCCCACCCAAGCAGGCCGGCCCGAAAGTCGCCGACGACGGCACCGCAGCAGCCCGGCTGGCCGACTTTTTGGTCTCCAACCGCCTGGTCTGACCGGGCGCACCATCCCTGTCCTGTCTTTAGTTGAATCCGGAAGGCCCTGAAGGGCCTACCGCAGCCTCCGGCGTCCCTGGCCGGTGCTACCCAAGAGGTAAAAGGAACCCATCATGGCAAACATTGGAAATGTACTCGTGTTGATCGAGACCACCGGCGGGGGATCGCCGAAGTCGACGGCGGCGTCCCTGCTCGGGGCGGCAGCCGGAATCGGCACCCCCGTGGCTGTCGTGGTCGCCGCCCCCGGGGCCGGCGAAGACTTGCCAGCCCGGCTGGGGGCGTTAGGCGCCGCCCACGTCTACGTGGCCGAGGCCGACCCCGCGGCCGGAGGGCTGGGCTCAGCCCAGGTCGGTGCCCTGGCCGACGCGATCCAGGCCTACTCGGCACGCCTGGTGCTGGTGCCGGCAACCAACGACTCGAAGGCGGTGGCCGGCCGGTTGGCCATTGTGGCCGGCGGGTCGGTGGCCGCGGACGTGGTCGGGGTGCGCTACGACGAGGACGACCAAGAGGTCATCGCCTCACACGCGGTCTTCGGTGGCGACTTCACCACCGAGTCCACGGTGGAGGGTGGGCTGATGGTCGTGACCATGCGTCCAGGCTCGGTCGAAGCCCGCGCGCAGGCTGTGGAGGCCCCGCAGGTCGCCACCGCGCCGGTGGTAACCCAGGTGGCTCCCGGAGCGGCGATCGTCGAGCTCACGGACATCCCGGCCGACACCGGGCGGCCGGTGCTGCGCGGGGCCAAGGCCGTGGTTTCCGGCGGCCGGGGTGTCGGATCCAAAGACGCTTTCTCCCTCGTGGAGGACCTCGCTGACGCCCTGGGGGCCGCAGTGGGTGCTTCCCGGGCGGCAGTGGATGCCGGGTACGTGCCGCAGTCCTACCAGGTCGGGCAGACCGGAGTGACCGTGACACCCCAACTGTACGTAGCCCTGGGGATTTCCGGGGCCATCCAGCACCGTGCCGGGATGCAAACAGCCAAGACAATCGTGGCGATCAACAGCGACGAGGACGCCCCAATCTTCGAAATCGCTGACTTCGGGATAGTCGGGGACATTTTCGCCGTGGTCCCGCAGCTCATCAAGGAAATCAACAACCGCCGCAATTGACAGGCGCCCGGACGCAGCCGCGACCCATCCCATCCCCCCGAACCCAGGACATACACTTTCCATGACCAGCGATCACAACCCAGGCAGGCCCACGGCCCGGCGCCGCATGGCAGGCTACAAGCCGCTGGACACTCCTCCGGGCGTGCCGGCAAGCGACACCCCGCCCACATCAACGTCGAACAAACAGGAACCCGACCACGCGTCGTCGCCCGTGCGGACGGCGCCCGCGGCAGCCGAACACCTGGCGCAGCACCCCCGGCCCACATCAGACCCCACGGCGGCAACGTCATCGAACTCCCCGACCAGGGCAGATTCACCGGTCGCAACGGGTAACAGAGGCACGGCAGACACGGCTACACAGGTAACCACGGCAGCCGCACCCTCTGCACGGAAACGACGCATGGGCGGTAACCCGACACCCTCCGAGGCCCCCTCAGCCGTGGCAACATCCACCCCGGACGCCGGGGGCGGGGCCACGGCGGAAACCCGCAAAGATGGTGCTCCGAAAACGCGTATGGGGAGCGCCCCCGCTTCCACGCCGGCCGCGGGTCCGTCCGCCGCGCAGACCAAGGCTGCCGCCCTGACCCCTGCGGGCGCGGGAGATGCCACCGGCACTCAGGGCACTGGCACCCCCACCGCAGGCGGAACGGTCCAGCCACCGACCGCTCGGCCGAGGTGGGTGAAGCCGGCCGCGATCGTCGCCGGGCTGCTGGTCGTGGCTGCAGCAGCCGTACTAGGCGCGCGGTGGCTGCGGAGCCTCGAGGGTATGCAGCAGTTCATTGCGACCTACGACGGGCACGCCTCCCAACCGGGGTCAGCCCCTGAGGGAATCCCGCCCTGGTTGGGCTGGCAGCACTTCCTGAACATGTTCTTCATCGTGCTGATCATCCGCACCGGCCTGCAGGTCCGCACTGAGCGCAAGCCCCCTGCCTACTGGACGGCCAAAAAGAACTCCTTCTTCGCCCCGAGGGGCAACAGCCCGAAGAAGGTCTCCCTGTCCCAATGGCTGCACCAATGCCTGGACGTACTCTGGGTCGTCAACGGCCTGGTATTCATGGGGCTGTTGTTCGCCACCGGGCAGTGGATGCGGATCGTGCCCACGGACTGGGACGTCGTCCCCAATATGGTCTCCGCAGCCATCCAATACGCCTCCCTGGACTGGCCCTCCGAGAACGGGTGGGTACACTATAACGCCCTGCAGGTTATGGCCTATTTTGTCACCGTGTTCATCGCTGCCCCGCTGGCTGTTCTCTCCGGGATGCGGTTCTCCACTTGGTGGCCGGAGAAGGCCGAACGGCTCAACAAGGCCTATCCGGTGGAGTGGGCCCGTGCAGTGCACTTCCCGGTGATGCTCTATTTCGTGGCGTTCACTATCGTGCACATTTTCCTGGTGTTCTTCACCGGGGCACTACGGAACCTGAACCACATGTACACCTCCCGGGACGTTGTGGACTGGTGGGGTCTGGTGGTCTTCCTAGCATCGCTGGCCGCGGTCGCAGCCGCTTGGTTCCTGACCCAACCTCTGTTCACCACACCAATCGCCACCCTCATGGGCAAGGTCACCAAATAACCCGAACGAATACCCCCGCGGGGACCGTCTTCGTTCCACCTGCCCGCCCCCTGCTGCCCTAACCCGCAGGTCTTCAGGCTCTTTTCATACAACACACTGTAAATAGCGGTGCACCATCCAGCCACTACTTCTCCTCTTAGGACCTTTTATGACTACGCGAACCGAAACGCTCGCTATCCGCTCGGGTGAGCACTGCCCCAAGACTGGCTGGTGGCAACCCCTGCAGTCGGAAGAGCGGGACCAAACGGTGCCTTCCCGGTTTGTCGGCCAGGGATGCGTCATGCCCGACGTGAACGGCGCCTCCACCTTGTGGGTGCAAAGCCACAATGCTCGCCTGCAGACCGACTATTAGCCTGCTGACGCTCTTGCCCTGTTCACGAAAGTAACTTCCCCAAGGAAAGATCCATGAATTAGACCTGCCCGCCACTCTGCCTAGTGTGCTGAATTTGACCGCCCAACGAACCGAAGGTGTGATCCTGTGTCAATGACCGCTTCCGGCCACCAACCACCGCACACGCCGGCGACTAAGGGTCGCACCGACGCTGCGCCACTCACAGATGTGCCCAACTTGCCGGTCACGCGCCCGACGATAACGGGCCATGTGGAGAAGATGATGAGGGTCCGCCTGCTCAGGCACCGCCCCGACGGGCTTCTTGGCGTTCGCATGGGGGTCATGGACACCGGCCACTGGGTCCTCGATATGGACGGCCGCCCGACAGGGGCCGCCGCTGCCGTCATCTTGGATAACACCCTTTCCGCCTCCCTCCGCACCAACGTAGATGATCTCCACTGGGTGGTCACCACCGAGCTGCACCTTAACTTCATGCGCCGGCTGCCAGCCGACGGAACCGTCCTCGAAGCCTGGACCCGCACACTGGTGGGCGATGAGGCCGGCGGAATGGCCACGGGAACACTCCAAGGGCCGGACGGGATCGAATATGTCCAGGGCACTGGCTGGTTTCAGCGTGTAGAGGGAAACACTTCCGAGGGGCCGGACCGTTTCGAGGCGATAGCGAGGCAACCGCTCGGGGACGAGGAAGGGGCCTCTCTAGGTGCATTGCTGGCCGCCTGTCCCGCAGCCCCGATCATGTCAGGTGGTCGCCCCGACTTCACCCAGAGCTTCCTGCCGGGTCTCGGTTTTGCCAGAAATGACCTGCTCCGGAACTCCCGAGGGGCCCTCCACGGCGGCGCATTGATGATTATGGCGGCCTTTGCCGCCCAGCAAGCCATGCCCGACAGAACCGGTTACGACCTGCAATCGCTCCGGGCTGCCTACCTGCGTCCGGCATTCGGTGCGATCGCCTCCCGCACACATGTGCGCTATGCCGGTTCGTCGCTGCGGGTTGTCGAAGTCGAACTGTTCAGCGACGAACCAGGCAGCGCCGGTAAAGCCTTTGTTCAGGCCACTGCTATATTCCGACAAGCCCGCTAAGCTCACCCGTACGCGGCATACCAAGACCAGGTCCGAAAGGTTCTGGCTTCCAGCGAGACTTAGCATCGCACGTGCGCGCCTGCAGACGTGCGTCTGGCAGGCTGTTGCTTGTCGGCAACTACCAGATGCCACTTCTCTCCTCAGTTGTCGTGCTGAAGTACACCCCACCCTGACGTCGGGCATGTGGACAAGGGCTGTGTCAGCCTGATCTGTTTGGAGAGGGCATACGCGGTTGAGAGGTCGGCGTTGCTTCCACTCGTTGGTGCGGCAAGCGGAATCCTCGAGGAAGGAAGACGATTCTGCATCGAGGATCTTTCCCGTCCTGTAGGAGCCCAGACAACAGAAGACGTCGACAGCCCACGCTGCGTGTGCCATTTTTTACTGGCGACCTTTGAGGACAGTTCGGCCAGCGGGTGCATCAGCGGCCAATCCTTCGAAGCAGTCACACAAGAAATCCGTCCGGTACAGCAACCAAAGCCATACCCGCCTCCCCTGGGTAGCCACGACCCTGCAACGGCCACGGAACCATCCGACAACAACATAAAGGACAGCAGCCAAAAAACGTAGTAGATATTCTGCTCCTGGGTGTCCGGAGCCCTGCGAGCATGCCCCTTCTTCTCCTGGCGCCCACGGTCCGCCCAGGCCGGCCCTGCGCCCTGTGCGGGGCCGGAGCACCAGCACGTCTCCCCCGTCCGGGCCGGTCGACTGCTCTCGCCAAAGACCTCACAGGATGCGGTGCCAGCTTCTTGGTGACAACCCGGCGCTCAATCATCGAAAGCTCCGTCAGCAAGGCGTAGCCGGAAGCTGTCACAACGGATGCGGCTGCGCGGAGGTGTGAGCCAACGCGAACTCTTGACACCGGCACCTTCCGGGAACCACGCTGGGATGACGGTTCGCCGCGGAAGCTTATGGTGCGTGATTCCCGTCGGACGCAGACGAAACTCCGTCCTGACCGGCTGGCACTGCCAGAGCCCAGCTCGGCGGCTGACGGTAAGGAAACTGCAATGACCACGTCTGATAAACGGCCGGAGGCTGGTCGGTCGGTGGCCAATTCCGGCCTGCTTTCCACCTCGCTGCCGCAAGACCTGCTCAGGGCCCTGGTCCGGTCGGACGCCGCGGGTGAAAAACTGTCGCCGCAGCTGCTCTCTGAGCTGAAGGTACTGGCCCGCACGCCGAACCTGCTGGTGGCCTGCAACTACGGCGGGACACTCTCCGCCGACGAAGGGACCTCCAAGGTGACCTTGCCGGTAGGCAGTGCCTCGATTGCACTGCGTGCCTTGGCGGCGCTGCCCAATACCCATGCGGCGGTGATCTCCGGCCGTTCCCTGCGGGATCTGGCCGCGGTGTCCCGGCTGCCGGCGGAGGTCCACCTCGTGGGTTCCCACGGCGCCGAGTTTGACATGGATTTTTTCTACGACCAGCCGCCGGGCACCACCTCCATCCTTCAGGAAGTCAGCGATGCCCTGACGGAGGTAGCGAAGGCCGAAGAAGACTTCAAAGTCGAGAGGATCCACCGGAAACCCGCCGGGGTATCCGTCCGCCTGATCTGGACGCCGCCGGACGTGGCTGCCAGGGTGACCGCCAAAGCCGAGCAGATCGCCCGGGACCGCGGGATGTTCTTCATTGTGGACGGCTCCGTCCTGGACCTGTCCCTGGTGGAGCCCGCCAAAGGCCACGCGCTCGAACGCCTGCGTTCCCAGCTGGGCATCAGTGCCGCGCTGTATGCCGGGGACGGTCCCAGCGACGAAGACGCACTGGGCACGCTGCGCGGCCCGGACCTAGGCCTGAGGGTCGGGGAGGGGCCGCAGGACGGACACCGGCTGCGGGATCCGGACGCCTTTGCAATGGTCCTGGCGGTGATGTTCGAGCTGCGCCGCGCCTGGCTGTTCGGCGAGGACGCCGTCGGCCTGGAGAGGCACACCCTGCTGGGGAACGGATCCTCCACCGCGCTGGTGACCCCGGATGCGAAGATCTGCTGGATGACGCACCCGATGCCGGACTCGGGGTCGCTGTTCGCGCACATCCTCGGCGGTGATGCGGCCGGGCATTTCAGCGTCGAGCCGGTGAAGGCATCCCGGGTGCTGGGGCAGCGCTATGTGGACAACACGATGATCGTCGAGACCCGGTGGGCGGACATCACCGTCACCGACTACCTCGAACCGGCGGCGCACGGACTCACCAGCCTGGTGCGGGTGCTCTCCGGCACCGGCGCGGCCAGGATCATCTTCGCACCCCGTCCGGACTACACCAATGCCCCGTTCAGCATGGAGGTCCGGGACCGGGAGCTGCATGTGCTGGGCACCTCCGATCCGATCGTCCTGCACGCGCCGGGGGTCGGCTTCACGGTCAGCACCGACGGCCGCCATGCCACCGCGACGGCGGAGGTGGACCTGCGCAACGGGCCGGTGGTCCTGAACCTGCGCTGCGGGGACACCGATTCTTTTGTGCTCGATCCCGCCGACGAGCCGGCCCGCCGGGACGGCGTCGCGGCAGGATCCCGGGCATGGGTGCGGAAGCTGAAGCTGCCTGCGGTCAAACCCTCCCTGGTCAAGCGCTCCGCACTGGCGCTCCGGGCCATGGTGCACGAACCCACCGGTGGAGTGCTCGCCGCGCCCACCACCTCGCTGCCCGAGGGCATCGGCGGAATCCGCAACTGGGACTACCGGTACTGCTGGCTACGGGACGGCTCCATGACCGTGAAGGCACTGGTGGATCTGGGTTCCACTGAAGAGGCCGAAGGGTTCCTGCGCTGGCTCGGCCGGATCCTGGACCACGCCCCAGGGCCCGAGTGGCTGCACCCGCTGTATTCGGTGACCGGGAACCCCATGGCCAGCGAGGCCACCATCGAGAGCCTGCCCGGCTATGCGGGGTCGCGCCCGGTACGGATCGGCAATGCCGCGGACCACCAAGTGCAGCTGGACGTCTTCGGCCCGATTGCCGAGCTGATCCACGGGCTGAGTGAATACCACGGTCTTCTGACCGATTTCCAGTGGGAACTGCTGGAGCAAATGGCCGCGGCCGTTCTGGCCCGCTGGCACGAACCGGACCACGGAATCTGGGAGGCACGGCGCCCGCCCCGGCACCACGTCTACACGAAGGTGATGTGCTGGGTCACGCTGGACCGCGTCCTGCGCAGCGCGGAGCGTCATGGCCGGGTGCCTGATCCGCTGTGGCGCACCACGGCTGCCACCATCCGCGACGAAGTCCTGCAGCAGGGATGGGACGAGGAATCGGCGTCGTACACGGTGGCCTACGACAGCCCGGACCTGGACGCGGCCGTGCTGCACATCGGGCTCTCCGGCCTGCTCGACGTCACCGACCCCCGCTTCCTGGCCACCGTCACCGCGGTGGAGCGGGAACTGCGGGTGGGGCCCACCGTTTTCCGCTACCGATACGACGACGGGCTGCCGGGGCTGGAGGGCGGCTTCCACATCTGCACGACCTGGCTGATCGAGGCCTATCTAGCGGTCGGCCGCGCCGATGATGCCGAGGTACTGTTCGGCCAGTTGGTGAACCTGATCGGTCCCACCGGGCTGCTGCCCGAAGAGTATGACCCCACGACGGAAACGCACCTGGGCAACCATCCCCAGGCCTATTCGCACCTGGGCCTGATCCGGTGTGCGCAGCTACTAGACCGGCACCTGGGCCAGGGAGAGCTGAACCAGCGCCCCGGCAAACCTGGCCGGTGACGTGCCCGTGATGGGCCGGCTACGCAGGAATAGGCGCGCTGCCGGTCTCATGCCGACTTCCCACCGGCCGGGGTCGTGTCCTTCCCGGGTGCAGCTGTTGCGCCCGGACAGGACACACGTATTCCTGCCATCCGTGCTCCACTGTATAGCTCTACGATTTCCAACCCATAGGCCCGCACCCCCGTGTCCGCCACTTCAGAAACGACCATTCACAGGTCAAGATGATTGCCGCCACCTGAGTCGGCGCGCCGTTCTGACCAGCAACAACAACCGGTTACCGGCCGCCCTCGATGTCTTCCTGGCTGGCGGCGTCCCCGCCGTCGAGATCATCTCTGTGGCGGGCCATCTCCAGATGGTGCTCCAGCTTCTCCTCGGCATCCCGCCGGCGCTGGCCGACGGTGCGCATTTGCTGCGTGGTCGGTGAACCGACGTACCCCTCCAGATCGTGGCCATGCTCCCGCGGAGCCTCAGCCTTCTTCTCGCTCATACTGGAATCGTCCCACCGGGCACCCTCATGAGGAAGGGGACGTCCTGGGACGCCTCAGCGACCGCTGAAAGCATCCGGGCGCGTTACGTGGTTCTGAATCGCGCCAATAAACTACGTACCGGCACGGATCCGGAAATAGACATGCGGCGTGCCCATGTCGATCCCGGGGGCCCTCGAGCAGCTCCCGGCCTAAGTCCTGTCCCGCCACCGACCCCTCACCATCGATCCATCACAGGCCGACTGCAGCACGGCGCGGTCTTGGGCAGCGCCGGTACGGACGCGTGAGCGCCGCTACCCGCACCGACTACGCCGAAGCTGCCGCCTCCGTGCTGAACGCGACGGTCACCCCAACAAGGTCTACGAGTTGGGCGGCGACCAGCCGTTTACGTTCGGCGAACTGGCGGCAGCGGTGGGCGAGGCTGCGGGCAAGCCGGTGACCGACCAGAACCTCCCGGCGGAGGACTACGCCAAGATCCTGGTCGGCGCCGGACTGCCGGAGGGCTACGCAGCGATCCTCGCCGACAGCGACCTCGGCATCGCCCGTGGCGAACTGCTGGTCACCAGCGGCGACCTCCGCACGTTGATCGGCCGCGAGTCCATCTCGAAGGGAAACATCCTGATCACCGCCCACGATACGGACCGTGCCGACAACGATTCCGTCCCGGCTTCCGGCCCCGCACGATAGCCGTCCTGATCAGCGTGTCCGGGATGTCGAGTCGCCTCGACGCGCAGATGCAACGCAACCCAGGGTCTGGTGGAGGGCTACCCGACGGCGTTCGGGTAGCCCTCAGGGTTCTTCACCCCGTTGGGCGACCCGTCCTCAGCGGCCCGCCTACCGCGGTGAATCTATCCGGGCGTGAGTCCGCCCGTGGGTTGCCCGGCGGGAACGGGTCATGAGGGTGTGGATGAGCAGGGTGATAAAGACCACGGCGCAGAGTACTGCGGCGATCGCGAATGTCGCATTGATTCCGGCGCCGGTCGGGTGGAGATCCGGGGCCATGTTCGCTGCCAGCACCGCGCCTGAGACGGCGGTGCCGAAGGAGCTTCCCACGGTGCGCAGGACCTGGTTGAAGCTCACCGAACTGCCCAGCTCTTCGGCGGCCACGCTGCGGGCAATCAGTGCCGGCATGGCGGCATAGCTGGCACCCGTTCCCAGACCGAAGACCAGCATTCCGAGCAGGATCTCCCAGAGTCCGGTGTGGGCGAACCAGAGCAGCATTCCGGCTGCTGCTATCATGCCGGCACCGATCGGCAACAGTGTCGTCAGACTGATCCGGCGCGAGAGGCGGCGCACCAGACGATTGGCCACAAAGCTTCCCACCGACAGCGGGAACATCACGAAACCGGCCCAGAACACCGGCAGCGCCATGCCGTAGCCGGTCGAGGCAGGAGCCTGGGCAACGAGGCTGGAAATCGAAAGGCCAATGTACATCGCGGCGCCCAGTCCGATTGCGGCGCCGTTGGCCAGTAGCACTTCCCCGTTGCGGAGGACCCGAAGGTTGATCAGCGGGTGCTGCGTCCGCAGTTCGGCCCCGATCCAGGCTGCAAGGCCGGCCGCCGCGACGATGAAGGCACCGATGGTCCACGGCGAACTCCAGCTCCAGTTCGGCGCTTCGCTGACGGCAAGGAGCAGGGTGCCGAGGCCGAGGCCGAGCAGACCGGCGCCGGTGTAGTCGAAGGGCACCCGGGGGGCCTGTTCGTCGGGTCCTGCCGGAACGGTGCGGAAGACGACCACGATGGCCGTGACCACGAACAGTGCGGCGAACCAAAATGCGAACCGGAAGTCGAAGATCCCGGCGATGATCCCGGTCAAGGGGTAGCCGATCCCGATCCCGGTGGCCACGGTCACCGACAGGCTGGAGATGGCGAATTGCACCTTCTCGGCGGCGACGTAGCGGCGGGCGAGGGCGATCGTCATCGGAACGATCCCGTAGGTCAGGCCCTGAAGCGCCCGTCCGATCAGGAACACCGTGAAGTTTGGCGCCGTCGCGGCGACGACGGATCCGATGAGGATGATCGTCAGTGACCACAGCAAAAGCCGTTTCTTGTGCGGTCCGTCGCTGAGCCGGCCCATGACAGGGGTCGCGATCGCGCCGACCAGAAGGTTGATGGTGAGCATCCACTGCGCCGTGCTGACCGAAACTTCCATCTCGCGGGAGATGGTGGGCACCAGCAGCATGCCCAGCGAGCTCACGATCGCCGTGGAGAGCGCCGCGTAGACCAGTGCCGGCAAAAGGCGCAGGCGGGCGGCCGGCTCAGTCAACGGAGGCCTCCGATCCAAGCTTCCGGAGAATCGGGATGACCGCTTCCAGCGACTCGCGCTCCTCCGTCGTCAGCCGCTCCGTAATGGCCCGGTCAAGCCAGCCCTGACCGGCCGCGGACTCCTGGGCCAGCTTCTGCCGCCCCGCGTCGGTGAGCTCGATCCAGGCCCGGCGCCGGTCCTCGGCATCGGGGACACGCATCACCAACTGCAACCGTTCCAATTCCCGCGCGGCAAGCGAAATGGCTTGCGGGCTCACGTGGACGACGGCGGCCAGTTCCGACGTCGACGCCCGCCCGTGCTCCGCCACGTGCCGGAGGACGCCTAGCTTCCCCGGGGAAAGCGTCCGTGAGGCATTCAGCCGTCTCAGCAGAGGAAGCAAGGTCTCGAAGAGGGACCGCGTCATTACATGGTCCGCCATGGTTTCGCCGGTCATGCACTAACTATACAAGCAACTTGATCAAGTTACTTGCGCATATTGGAACGCGCCGCCGAAAGAACGACAACGGCGCCGGCTGCCGTATCCGGGACTCCGGCATCAACTGAGCCGCGGCCATTTGGGACGTGAGCGTCCCAGGCTGTATCTCGCTTCGGTCATTCTTCGTTCTGCGGACCAGGATGTTGCGGGTTTCGTTGCGGAGTTCGCGGCGGAGGATGCCGTCGACGAGGGCTACGTCGAATGGAGTTTGCCGGGGCATCCGGGCCGGTATTTGCCCGTTTTGAGTTCGGCTGCGACGTAGCCGTTGACCGCACCCAACGGGCCTGGAGGTCCGCTCCCTCACGGGCCGAGGCTGCTGATAGCGGATATTTCGTCAACCTTAATGGCCGGGCGTGCCGCTGCCGTCAGCCGTCCGCCCGGTTGCGCCCCCTGCACGTTGATCTCTTGTTATCCAGGTCACATTGCGTCTATCGTTGTCGGGGGCCACAGCGTGGTGGCCCCGTTTTAGAGCGGAGAACTGTGTGAACGAGAAGCTGCGGGTGCTGGTCCGTGTGGACCTCGATGGCGCCAAGGCCCGCGTCAAGGTCCAGGGTCACGTGACGGTTCAGAACGTCCATGGCCTCTACGGTGTGGTCCAGCGCGCCGGCTCGCTCGCCTCGGGGCTGTCGCTGGAACTCGATGTGACGCGTGCCCAGACTGACTCCGACGCCATGGGAGAGCTTCGTGCGTGTGCAAAGTCGCATCATCTGCCGGTGCAC
>NZ_KI914952.1:4389-22115 GCF_000520575.1 Arthrobacter sp. I3 | reverse complement strand
GGAACGTCTCGATGTCCGGGACTGGTTCTTTGGCGTTGCTGGTGCTGCTTGCGTTGTTGGTGCTGCTTGCGGTGTTGCTGGCGAGGCTCATGTGTTGCTCCCGGTGATCAGCGGCGAGGCCGCGTCGAGTTCTTTGACTTCCTTGAGACCGCTGCTCGGTGCAGCGGGGCGGCGGCGGCCGGTGCGGAAGCGGTTGTCGAAGTAGTTGACCAGGTGGGTCAGGGGGACCGTGATGACCAGGTAGAAGATGCCGGCCATGACCAGCGGCGAGAGGTTGCCGGAGAGCACGGCGGCGTCCTGCCCGACGCGGAAGAGTTCGCGTTCGGTGACCAGCAGGCCCAGGAAGTAGACCAGTGAAGAGTCCTTGACGATGGCGATGAACTGGTTCACCAGGGCCGGCAGGACCCGGCGGACACCTTGCGGGACCACCACCAGGGCCATGGATTTGGCGTAGCTCATGCCCAGGGCACGGCATGCCTCGCCCTGGCCCTTGTCCACGCTCTGGATGCCGGCGCGGAAGATTTCGCCGATGTAGGCGCTGGCGATCAGGCTCAGGGCGATGATCCCCAGGGGGTAGGGCGAGGGGCCGAAGATCGATTGGCTGAGGCGGGCGAAACCCTGGCCGATCAGCAGGATGGTCAGGATGGCGGGGAGTCCGCGGAAGAGGTCCGTGTAGATCCGGGCCGGAACCCGAAGCCACCGCGAGGGAGATATCCCCATCACGGCGACGACCATGCCGAGGGCAACGCCGATCATGGTCGCCGCCACGGAGATGATGAGGGTATTGAGGAGACCGACTCCCAGAAGCTGGGGCAGGACCTCGGCCATTGCGCCGAAGTCGAAGAAGGTGCGGGTGATGGTGCTTAACCAGTCCATGGTTGCTCTCAGACGTAGGTAGCTTGTGGAACCCGGGCGGGCCGCGCAGTGCGGCCCGCCCGGTCAGGTGGCAGCCGGGCTATGTGCCGGACGTGCCGATGGTTCGGGGCCTATTGGTTGCCGGCCGCTTACTTGCGGGGCCTTACTTGCTGGGTGTGGGGCTGGCCGTCTGCTCGGCCTTGGGCAGGTACTGCTCGGGCATCGGGGAGCCCGGGAACCACTTCTGGTAGAGCTTCTTCCAGGTGCCGTCCTCCATGGCTGCGGCAAGGCCCTTGTTGAGGGCGTCCTTGAAAGCGGTCTTGCCCTTGGCCACGGCGAAGCCGGCGGGAGCGTCGAAGGAAGGGATGTCCGCGGCGCTGATCAGCCCGTACTGCGTTTCATAGGCCTTGGCGGCCTCGTAGTCCAGGAAGTGTGCATCAACGGATCCACTGTTGACGGCGGCGATCGCGGTGTTGTTGTCCGGGAAGCGCACCAGGCTCGCGGAGGTGAAGTTCTTGACCGCGTACGCCTCCTGCAGCGTTCCCTGCACGACGCCGAGACGCTTTCCGCCGAGACCGTCGGCGCCGGTGATGCCCGAGGTCTTCGTGGTGATGACGGTCAGGTAGCCGGCCAGGTAGCCATCGGAGAAGTCGACGGTTTGTTTGCGCTTGTCCGTGATGCCGATCGCCGCAACGCCAGCGTCGAACTGGCCGTTGGAGACGGCGGCGAGCAGCCCGGAGAAGTCCTGTCCGGTGAAGACGACCTTGTCGACTCCGGCGCGGTGGGCGACGTCTTTGAAGAGCTCGACGTCGAAGCCGGTGAAGTTCCCCTGGGCGTCGGCAAAGGTATAGGGCTTCGAATCACCCAGGCTGGCAACGCGGATGGTGCCGGCCTCAATCAGGCCGTAGGGGTTGTCCGCCGGCGAGGACGAGGCGGATGAGCTGCCTCCGCAGCCGGAGAGTGCCAGGACCGCGGCAACAGCAGCGGCGATGAGCGCCCCGGGGCGCATTTTGTTTCCTGTGTTCACAGCGTTTCCAATCGTGGGGGTGAGCAGCGGGGCAGGCAGGCAGTGGGCCCCGTGGAGTGGGACTTTGTCGATGGAAGTCTTGCTGAGTCCGGTCTCAGTCCCTAAGATTGAGACCGGACTCACATCGATTGCTAGAAATGTAATCGAAGCCACATCAGGCGTCAAGGGTCCGCTACGAAAGGCCGTAATGAATAGTGATGCTTCCCGGCGCCGCGATGTCACTGTCGCCGACGTCGCCAAAGCAGCCCAGGTTTCCAAGGCCCAGGCCGCCCGCGCCCTGGGCAATTACGGGGCCGTGAGCGACGACGTGCGCGAGCGGGTGCTGGCTGCCGCCGAGGAACTGGAGTACCGGCCCAACGAGCTCGCCCGCAGCATGAATACCGGGAAATCGCACACCATCGGGGTGGTGGTCGGCGACATTGAAAACCCCCATTTCGGCCTGGCCACGCGGGGCATTACGGACACCGCCAAGCGGAGTGGATTCAATGTCATCCTGATCAATACGGACGAGGATACCGAGGCGGAAATCGACGCCGTCAGGGTGCTCCTCGACAAGCGCGTTGACGGCCTGATCGTGGCACCCGCGTCCTCCCTGGAAACGCAACATTTACGGCGCGTTCACGAATCCGGCCGTCCGCTGGTCCTTTTGGACCGCAAGGCGCCAGGGCTCGACGTCGACACCGTGGCGGTGGACATGGAGGACATCTCCCATGAATCCACCAGCTATTTGCTCAAGTCCGGCCACCGGAGGATCGCCTTCGTCTCCACGCTGAAGACAGCCGGGCCGTACCACGACGGCATGCAGCTGGACTCGTCCCAGATCTCAGACCGGCGCGACGGCATGAAACGCGCGTTCGAGGAGGCGGGGCTGGACCTGCCCGTCGATCTGATCCGCCTCAACGCCGGCGACGACGAGTCCATCAAGAAGATAGCCCGCGAGCTGGTGCAGCGCCCTGACCCGGCGACGGCGATCATTGCCTCTGACGGGCTGATCGGCCTCAGCGTGGTGGAAGCGATCCACGAGCTCGGCCTCTCCATTCCGGGTGATGTCTCCTTCCTCATGTATGACGACTTCGCCTGGACGCGCCTGACCACGCCCCCGCTCACGGTGATCGCCCAGCCCGTCTACGACATGGGCGTAGCGGCCGCCTCAGCCCTGATCCGGCAGATCGAAGGCCGCAAGGCACCGGCGGCCGCACCGACATTCACGGCCGCACTGATCCGCCGCGGCTCGGTCGCGGCACCGCCGGCGCAGGAACAGGACAGGGCTTAGTTCTCTGGCGCGGTCCCGGGCCGGCGGATTCACTGAACTGCAGGGGAACGTTAAGTGCAATTGGCGGAGGGAGCGTGATCCCTGTGGGCGGACCCATCCGGCTGTTGGAATCGGGCCGCCCTCACGCCGCGCCCACGGAAACGGGCGCCGATCCGTCATGGAGCTGACGGTCGTTGTCCTCATCACCGCCCTCCTGTTCGCGTGGGCGCTGGTGTCGGCGCGGCTGCAGCAGGCGGACCTGACCGCTCCCATTGTGTTCACCGCTGTCGGCGCAGCCCTGGCCTGGTCCGGGCTGGTCAGTGGCCCGTCGCCCCTGGCGAGTATCACCCCGGTTGTCGAGGTCACCCTGGTGTGGGTGCTCTTCTCCGACGCCGCCCGCCTGCCGCTCCAGCAATTGCGCCGGGACGTGAGCCGCTACGTGCGGCTGCTGGGAGTCGGCCTGCCGCTGACGATTGTGTTCGGGTGGGCCCTGGCCGCCTGGTTCTTTCCCCAGTTCGGGTTCTGGCTGGCCCTCCTCGTCGGCGCTGCGCTTGCCCCTACCGACGCCGCACTCGGAATACCCGTGGTGACGAATCCGGCGGTGCCGTCGCGGATCCGCCAGCTGATCACGGTCGAAAGCGGTCTCAACGACGGCATCGCCACCCCGGTCGTCATGCTCGCCATCGCCGGCGCGGCCGCCGCAGCAGGCCTGGAGAGCGCCGAAGGCCCAGGCAGCGCGGCCATGGAGCTGCTCATCGGCGCCGGCGCCGGCGCAGCGGCCGGCGCCGCGGGAGGGTGGCTGCTCCAGCTGGCCCGCCGGCGCGGGACCGCAACCGAGGACTTCGCCGGCATCGGCGTCCTGGCCCTGAGCCTGCTCTCCTACAGCGCCGCACTCGCGGTGGGCGGCAACGGCTTCGTCGCCGCGTTCTGCGCCGGGCTGGCGTTCGGCACCTGCGCCGGGGAACGGGGGCCGGCCGAACTGGCCTTCGTTGAGCAGATGAGTGGCCTGGTGTCCCTGCTCGTGTGGCTGGCCTTCGGAGCCATCACCGTGCCGATCATGCTGGAGCACTCCCTCCCCCTGACCATCGCGTATGCCGTGCTCAGCCTCACGGTGGTGCGCATGCTGCCGGTAGCGCTGGCCTCAATTGGCGCCGGCCTCGACCGGAAGACCGTCCTGTTCGTGGGCTGGTTCGGCCCGCGCGGACTGGCGTCCCTCGTGTTCGCGCTGCTGGCGCTGGAAGCCCTTGGACCAGTGTCCGATCAGGCTGTGGCCGTCATCGCCGCCACCGTACTGCTCAGCGTCCTGGCCCACGGCTTCAGCGCCGCACCGTTGGCTGCCCGCTACGGACGGGCCGCTGCCGCAGCGGGACCGGAGCCCGGCGGACCGGTGCCGGTCTCTCCGGCCCCCGCCCGGGGGCTGAGCCGCATGCACATCCACCCTCCGCATTTTCGGTCGAAGCGGCCCCGTCCCTAGACCGCACTGAACCGTCCGCGCTGGACTCGGGTGCCGTCGTCGCCGTCCACGTTCCGGCACAGCGGCTGTGATGAGTCTCACGCGCAAATTTCGCCATCTGGCTTGAGCCTCCCGCGCGGCGCTGTGCACTATGGAAAGGCAAGGCAGGGACTGCGACGTTCCTGCCGGTGCAGCCTGACGAATTCCTGCGACGTTCCGCGTCCGCAGTAAACGCCGGGCACCCATCCTGGTGGACGCAATGAGGCCAAACCGGTGAGCTCGCAGAGCTGCCCACGGTCTCAGGCGTTCCTGGTTTGGCCCCTACGGCGGCTCCGCATCGGTGCGGCAGCCGGACATCCGGATTCATGAAATGGAAGCACTGAACAATGACGTTTGAAACTGCCAACTCTGTAACCCACAAGCTCTGGGACCGCTCCACCATGCACCACGAGCTGGACGCGCTGGTCCACGAGCTCTCCGAGCGCCACAACACCGCCAAGAGCAACATCGCGGTCCACGCCAGCGGCCCGAACACCTTCACCCTCAGCCTGAACCACGGCGCCTAAGCCCGGGTTCCAGGCAACAGGCCGAACGACGACGGCGGGAGCCACCTCCCGCCGTCGTCGTTTGGCGTTAAAGCCCGCGGATCAACCGGCGCCCACGGCCCCGCGCATTTCCGTCTTGACCCGGTACATGCCCTGATCTGCGGCCAGCAGCAGGGCCCTGGCCAGTTCTTTGTGCGCGGCCGGATCGGCGTGCGCCGGGACAGCCGTTTCCGCCTGGCCAACGGACATGCCCAGCCGGAGCTCGCTCCCTCCGATGGTGACGGTGTCCGCGCCGCGCACTGCCCGGGAGAGCATCAGCGCCACCTGTTCCAGGACCTGTTCCCCGGCCGCGTGGCCCAGGTGTCGGCTTCCCGCAGGAGCGTGGCGCGCGGCCGATCCCGGACACACCTATGGACCTCCTGTTCCTGCCAGGAGGTCCAGCACACGACGGCAAATGGGCAACCAAGCGGGCACCTCTGGCACGCGCCGCCCTCCTGCTGGCACACTGAGCCGATGAGTAATCCCCTCTCCCCGTCCCGGCGGCCTGGCATCCGTGCCGCGATGTTCGTGGACTTCGACAACGTCTATACCGGCCTGATGGCCTTGGACCCGGCGGCCGCGAAGAGATTCGCCGAGGACCCCAAGCACTGGACGGAGGCGCTGGCCGCCGGCGGCGCGGGCGAAGAATCCCGGCGGTTCCTGATCCGCAACTGCTATCTCAATCCGGTGATCTACTCCAAGTACCGGCCGTACTGGACCCGCGCGGGCTTCCGCGTGATCGACTGCCCCTCCCTGACGCAGCGGGGCAAGTCCAGCACCGACATCAACCTGGTGCTGGACGCCATGGATGCCCTGGCCGGCGCGGCACATGTTGAGGAGTTTTTCGTCGCGTCTGCGGACGCCGATTTCACCTCGCTGGTCCAGCGGTTCCGGGCGGCCGACCGCATGACCACCGTCATCGCTGCCGGCGCCGTGGCGTTCGCGTACCGGGAGATGGCCGACAGCGTGGTGGAGTCCCACGATTTCGTGGCAATCCTCAACGGGACCGCGGCCGGCGTCCCCCGCATGGTCCCGTCCGCCGGACTTGGCACCCCGCTCCGCACCGCCCAGGGCACTCACGGGTCCGCGACGTCGGCGGCCGATGAGGTCCGGGCCCTGGTGCAGGCCGCGCCTGGTCCGGTCACGGGAGCGGTCGCGGCGCACCGGGCCCTGACCGCGGACCCGTCACTGAAGACCGATTGGGGCGGGCACGGCAAGTTCGGGGCCTGGATCGCCCAGATCGGCCAGGGCGTCCAATACTCGTCCACGCCCTCGCCCGGCTGGGTGTGGGACGCGAAGCGGTTTTCCCCTGAGCCCTCCTCGCTGGCCTCCGACGCCCGGCCCGCGATCGAGGAGCAGGTCACCCGGGTCACGGACGTTCCGGCACTGTCGGCAGAACAGTTCCGGCAGGTCTTCCTGTCCCTGGCGGCGAAGCTGCGCGACCATTCGGGCAACCGCAGCGAACTGGCACGGTCCGTCCGCGACGACTGCGTGGCGGCCGGGCAGCCGGTGTCCCGTTCGGCCGTCAACTTCGTGATCCAGGGCGTGGTGTACGCCGGCGGCTCCCTCGCAGAGGAGATATCGGCGGCAGAACTCGCCGCCGCATGGACCAGAAACGTGGAAGAGCTGTGCCGGCTGGCCCTCATGGAGTTCGACGACGCCGAAAAGCTCGCGCTCAGGCGCTGGGCCGGCGGCGGGCTGCTGGAGTCCGGCCCCGGCGGCTCCCGGATGTAGCGAACCTCCCGCCGTCGTGGTCTTGCGGTGGGTGCCAAACCGATCAACAGTGTGAATTATCTATGAGTAGTAACCAAACGAATTCGGAAAGGAGCTGGAAATGCCCAACGACCTTACGGAACTGGTCAGCGTCCGGTACATGGTGGCCGATGTCGATGCCGCGGTCGACTTCTATACAACGCATCTCGGATTCACCGTCAGGATGAGCGCCGCGCCGGCGTTCGCCGATGTCACCCGCGGCCGGTTGCGGCTCCTCCTGAGCGGGCCGGCCAGCTCGGCAGGCCGTCCCATGCCGGACGGCACGGTGCCCATCCCGGGAGGATGGAACCGGATCCACCTCATCGTGGGCGATATCGCGGCCGAAGTGGCACGGTTGCGCGTCGCAGGCGTCACGTTCCGGAACGACATTGTCAAGGGCCCAGGCGGACAGCAGATCCTGTTGGAGGACCCGTCCGGGAACGTTGTCGAGTTATTCCAACCCGCCGGCGAATAGCGGCCGTTTCACACGCAAGCGGACGACGGCGGGATTTCTCTTCACCGAGGTCGCCGAGCTGGGCTCCCCTTCCGGTCCAATGGGGAGCCCAGCTGCGCTTGGGTCCGGGCTGACGGAAGGCCTGAGGAGATCTCCCGGAGCGGGGACATCTTCGCTACGGCTTCAGGACCACCTTGATGCAGCCGTCTTCCTTTTTCTGGAAGATCTCGTAGGCGGCCGCGGCACCGTCGAGGTCGACCTCGTGAGTCTTCAGGTCCATGGCGCCGAGCGGGTCTGCGGGATCTTCCACGAGCGGGAGCAGCTCGTCCGTCCACCGGCGGACGTTGCACTGGCCCATCCGGAGTTGGATCTGCTTGTCGAACATGCTCAGCAGGGGCATGGGGCTCGCTGTGCCACCGTATACCCCGCTTAGCGAGACGGTGCCTCCCCGGCGCACGGAGTCGATCGCTGCATGGAGGACCGTCATGCGGTCTACGCCGGCAGTTTCCATGGCCTTCTTTGCCAAGGCATCCGGCAACAGCCCCACCGCATTCTGTGCAAAGGCGCCGACGGGCGAATTGTGCGCTTCCATGCCGACGGCGTCGACGACCGCGTCAGGGCCCCTTCCATCCGTCATATCGCGAAGCTGGTCACTGACGTCCTCTGTGAAATCGATCGTTTCCACCCCGTGCCGCTCGGCCATGCGGCGGCGTTCCGGAACCGGTTCGATGGCGATGACGCGCTGGCCGAGGTGTCGACCGACCCGGCTGGCGAACTGCCCCACCGGGCCGAGCCCAAAGACGGCCAGTGTGCCGCCCGCGGGGACATCGGCGTATTTCACTCCCTGCCAGGCGGTGGGAAGAATATCGGAGAGGTAGAGGTACCGCTCATCGGGCAGTTCGTGCCCGACCTTTATCGGCCCGTAGTCGGCGTGGGGCACTCGCAGGTACTCCGCCTGTCCACCGGGGACCGACCCGTAGAGCTCGGAGAACCCGAACAGGCTCGCCCCGCTGTTGTGGGCATGGACCTGGGTGGTCTCGCACTGGGACTGCAGCCCCTGTTTGCACATCCAGCAATGGCCGCAGGAGATGTTGAAGGGGATGACCACCCTGTCGCCCGGCTTGAGGTTCCTGACCTCGGAGCCGACCTCCTCAACGACGCCCATGGGTTCGTGCCCCAGGATGTCGCCGGCCTTCATGTAGGGGCCAAGGACCTCGTACAGGTGGAGGTCCGAGCCGCATATGGCCGATGAAGTGATCCTGACGATGGCGTCCGTGCCCTTCTCAATGACCGGATCCGGAACCATCTCCACGCTGACCGACCGCTTGCCCTGCCAGGTAAGTGCCTTCATGTTCGCTCCTTCAGTCGCAACCAAATTAGTAAGTCTACTGATCAATAAGCATGCCTTGTTCGCGCCCGGATGGGAAGGAGCGTCGGCCTGAGTCCTACATAGCCGTGGCTGAGTTCGGGCCGGCTGGCGATAAGCGCGTTCGAAGGGCGGAAGCCCGCGGCTGAGGACAGGGTGCGGCCACGGCCTGGCATCCGCCCTGGCCGCCCGCCCCAAATAGCCGCCCGGCGGGTCTGCGGCACCTTCGTACAAAGCGGACGACGGCGGGACTCCCGGCGTCGTCCGTTTGCGTTTCGTGTCGTTTACCTACAGTGCCGGCGCGCGAGTGGTTGTGACGATTTCGGCTTCGTCCATGCTCGCTATTATGCGAGCACCGCCGCCACCGCCACCGCCACCGCCGCCGCCGCCCTCGTTAGCCAGAACATCGTTAATTGCGTCCCAAGCGCGACCGGTGAGGTCCTTAGCCGCGTCCCATATACCCGACAGACTGAACGCAGCTGCGTCAAACCCAGGGCTCGCTGTCCTAGAGACCACGAGATCTGGCGTCTTGCGTTCTGCATCGCATTCGGCTGTTAACAGTGCTGCACGACCGTGCGTCATTGCACGAATTCGATCGCTCTGGCCGGACGCTTGAGGTTCAGATGTAAAAACACCGGGCGCGTCTGCAACCGGCTTAAAGGAATTGCTAATCATTTTCTCTCCGTTGATCCCCAGATTCGGAGTTGTCTAACAGACGCGTAAGCACGAGCTTCGCGTAAGTGATATTCCGCGGCAGCCTAAAATTTGGCGCGGGAATAATCGGCACACATGCGTATTTTTGGCACGTCAGACTTTGAGTTATCCCCCCATCATTGACTTTCACTCGTCATGGTCCTCGCAGGAGACACGAAAGTCAACGGGCTGTTTGCACCTGATTCCGCGCGGAAGTTTTGACCAAGCCGCTCGCGAGGCAAGCACCGGAACCGGGCCGCCGCTCCCCCGAAAAACAATCGGCTGTCGAACCCAGGGGCGATGTTCAAGAAAGGTTTGTGGTGGTTATGATTCGGTCATGCCGAACCCGCGATTGTCTCTCGCCTTAGAACGGATTGGCCCTGGAGACTGGGCGATATTCGAATCGTTCGCGTCGGAGTTCTTAGCCGTCGAATATCCAGCCCTGCGGACGATGGCAGCTCCGAACGGAGACAAGGGCAGGGACGCCGAAATATTCACGATTGATGGGGTGCCAAAAGTTGCATTTCAGTACTCTGTCACGGCGAGTTGGAAGACTAAAATTACGAGCACACTGGACACCCTCAAGAGGAATTTTCCTTCGGTCAGCACCATGATCTACCTGACCAACCAGGTGATTGGTCCGGCCGCCGATGAACTCAGGGAAGAGTCCCGACGTGATCGGAATATAACCGTGGACATCCGGGACCGGTCGTGGTTTGTGGACCGCGAGAAGTCCTATCCGCAACGACGAGTGGCCAGTGAAGAGCTGGCTCAGAGATTTGTGGATCCGCTCCTGTCCAAACGAGGGGTCCTCGAAAGAATATCGACCTTGACCGCCGATGAGAGCAAGGTCGCGGTGCTGCACTTGGCTCTCGACGGCGAAGATCAGGCAACCGAGCAGAGCCTTACCAAGAGCTGCTTCGAGTCATTGGTCTTGGCGGCGCTTCACGATTCGAGCACATACAACAGGCTCAGCCTGAGCGAAATCAAAGACGGCGTCGCACTCCGCATGCCCGTGGGGAAGCGAGGGCAGGTCGATGCTCTGACCCTGAGCGCATTGAACCGCCTGTCTCGGAAGGGCCCCGTCAAACAACACAAATCAGCGACCGGGGCCGAGGACACCTACCATCTCAGTTTTGAAGAAACCAAGAGGATAAATGATCAGACAGCCAAGTTCCTTCTTGATGAAGCTGTCCTCGATGCGAAACTCCTCGCGGCGGTTCGGGCCGTCGAAGCACCGAAGGCACTGAGCGAAGCACAGCTAACCGAGGTTTCTCGGCAACTGCGAACAGTGTTGGAAGAAACACTTCTGGAACGAGGCGAGTCTTTTGCCGCAGCCGTGGAAACAGGAGCACCGTTCCAACTCAGCCCTGTAGCCATAGCGGACCGAATCACAGCAAATGGCGGCATCCATGAGCTCAGTTCTGATGCCGCGGCCGCGGCCATAATGCACGTACTGGAACAGCCTTCGCCGCAAACACAGTCGCATCTTCGGCGACTAGCTGACGCATACACGCTTTTCGCGTTCCTGAAACAAACCCCGGACGTCCAGAAAGTTGTGCTCAACGTCTTCAGTGAAGGCGACATATGGATGGACACCACCGCGATCCTGCCGCTTATCGGAGAGAGCCTGGTAGACGATCCGGAAGAGCGCCACTTTACGATTCTGATGCGCGCAGCGGTAGACGCAGGGTTGCTCCTATATGTAACGGACGGAGTCGTAGAAGAAGTTGAAAGACACCTCAACCTGGCCGTTGCTTATGGTCACAACAGAACATCGACTTGGTCGGGAAGGGTCCCCTTCCTTTATTCGGCCTTCGTGCTATCGGGCCGACCAGAGAGTGAATTCCTGGACTGGCAACGGAATATCTGTGGACGAGAACAGCCGTTGCAGGACGTCAGCGACTACCTTGCCGACGAATTCTCTATCGAGACCAAGAGTCTCCTCGAGCACTCCGATGCCGCATCGACCGAACTCCGGGGTGCGGTTCAGGAACTATGGAATGAGACTCACGAGAGAAGGCGTCAACGAGGTGAGTACGGAGCCGAGCAAGGGACACGGTCTCGCCTGGTTGCCCACGACGTTGAAAACTCAGTCGGCGTCATCGAGTATCGGCGGACGATTGGACCATCGCCCATGGGCTACCTTGCATGGTGGCTGACGTTCGACAGAACAGCCATGAAGATGAAGGACCACCTGCGGGAGCGCCTTGGCCCGCAAGCGCCTGCGTCGCCGGTGTTGAGCCCGGATTTCCTCACTCAATTGCTTCGGTTGGGCCCGCTCCGCACCGCCATCGAGCAGGACCTGAGAGTGCAGCTCCCCCTGCTCACGGACATGAGCGTCAATCACTACGCTCCGCAGGCTCTGCTCGATTTAGCCAGGGAAACGCGAGAAAAGTCGTCGAGCCAGAATGAACGGGTAGTGCGTCGCGAAGTCCGCGACGCGGTGAACCGCGCAAGGCAGCAGATGGGGCCCGCGGCGGTCGGCGGCGTTCGAGCCATGGAGGATCGAATTTCAGCTTCCATCAGACGTCAGTCACCCGGATGAATCCTGCCGGCGGTCGCACATAACCAGCAGTCGGACGGCAGCCAGGACTGCTGATAGCGGAATACCCCCGGTTTCGCTCCGATCTGGGCTGCCGCGGCCGCACGCTCAGTGCTGTCACATGGGAGTATTCACCTATGACTATCGATAACGATGCTGCCAACCTCCCGGCGCAATTGGACTCTCACGGCACAGACGACTCGCTCGAAGTCAGCCGTGGCTGGGACCACATCGGGGCCATCATTGTCGATGCGACCCTGCAGCGGCGACAGAACTACCACGCGACCGTCAGGCCGCGCGTTGTCGCTCTGGTCGGGGCATGGCCAGATGCCGCCACGACCAGCGGATTCCGGCGGCGCCTCGATACCGGGACGCTTTCCGAAGTTATCAGCTGGCCGTCCCCTGGCCGTCTCGCCCAGGTAGAGGACATGACGCGCGTGTTCGAGAGCCAGGGCATCGAGACGGTAGTCGAACTCCGAGGAGCACTTGGTGCCCACGCCAGCAGAACCGTTCTCCGGGAGGCTCTTGGGGCCGTGCGGCATGTCAGTCCCAAAACGCTGGATTACATTGACACCCTGAGCGGGGTGTCAACGGGCGGGGCCGTCGAAGTGTAGAAGCGGAGAGTGGTCCAGGTTCGCCAGCGGACTCCAGGTCCACCCCGAGCGGCGGAGTTGTGGGCACTCAAACGTCGATTGTGACGATGGCACAGGAGGCTGCCGAGTCTGCACGGGCGCCGGATTTTAAGCTGACGGCCCGGGAGACGCAGCAGCACATCTTGGCTGCGGAATGCTGCTGGCGTTCACTGTAGAAGACGTCGCGGTGGTCGATGGAGCCCCGCAGGCCGAGCAAACGCACTTCACACAGTCCGCATTCGCCCTTGCGGCAGTCGAACATCATGTCGACGCCGGCGTCCTCGAGCGCTTCCAGCATGGACTTTCCGGCGGGGACGGTGGCCTCGACGCCCAGCCGGGGCACGCGCACCACGAACTCCTCGGGGTCGAACCAGCCGCTGTTGCCAAAGGTCTCGTAGCGGAGGTTTGTCACGTTGAGCGCCCGGGCATCCCAGCCCCGTTTGACGGCGTCCATGAGCCGGATGGGGCCGCACATGTACAGCTCGGTGTCCGGCTCAATCGTGGCCAGCAGCTCATCTACGTTGAGGGCTGTGCCTTCATCGTCCACGTGGACTCGCAGCGCGTCGCCATGCAGCTGCTCCAATTGCGCCAGGTAGGCCATGGCGGGGCGGCTGCGGCCGGCGTACACGAAGGTGTAGTCGGCCTTGATGTTTTGGAGCACCCGGGCCATGTTGATCATGGCGGTGATGCCGATCCCGCCGGCCAGCAGGACGTAGCGCGGAGCGCCGATCCGCAGAGGGAAATTCTGCAGCGGCTGCGTGATCTCCAGCCGGTCGCCTTGCTCTAGGGCCTGCATGAAGTGGGAGCCGCCCCGGGATTGAGGGGCCCTGAAGACGCTGATCGCCACACGTCGGCCGTCCCCGCTCGAATCGACGATGGAGTAGGAGCGCCTGTGCTGCTCGCCGTTGATCGAGACCATCACGTCAATGTGCGAGCCCGGCTCGGCTTTCATGGGCCTGGACTGTTCCAGGACCAGGCGCCGGGTCTTTGCGGTAATGTCCTCCGCCTCGACCACAGTGCCGATCTGCCAGACTTCGATGTTCGTTGCAGCCATGTCTTCTTCTAACTTCCTGGGATCGGGCGATCGGGTCAGGCGGTGGGGATCAGTCGGCCTTCGGCGGCGAGTTGTCGCTCTATCAGCCGTCGCACCCACATGCCGCCCGCGTCGATGTTGAGGTTGTAGAACTCGTAGTCCGGGTTGGCGTCGATAGCATTCTGCTGGGCCGCCAGCATTTCTTCGTCCTCGCCGAACACGCCGTGTACGCCGTTGCGCAGCTGGGTGGTGATCAGCTGGCTTTCCAGCCGGTAGTTGCGCATGAAGGCCCAGAAGTAGTGGCATGTTTTGGCGCTTTCCGGCGAAATCGTGTTCATCACGAAGCCGTTGACGCCCTGGCTGCGGTCGCCTTCAGGGGCGCCAGTGCCCGCCTTGGCTACTCCGACGTCGATGTTGATGGTCGAGGGCGACTGGAAGGTGATGATCTGCCAGCGGTCAACCCGCCCTTCGAAACCCGGGAACTTGTCCCGCATGTTTTTGAGCCAGAACGGCGGAGCCTCGATGTCGAGCATCCAGCGCGATACCGTGACGGTGTTGTCGTCATGGGTCACGACGAAATCGGACTCACTCAGCTCGTCCTGGCCGATCGAGGAAGAGTGGACGAATTCCTCATGGGTGAGGTCCATCAGGTTGTCCAGAACGAGCTGGTAGTTGCACGGCGCCAAAATGGTCTCGCCATCACCGGCCCAATCATCCGAGCTCATTTGGTGCATGTCCGGGATAAGGGCCGGATCCGCGAGGGTGGCATCCCCCAGCCACACCCACACATAGCGGTAGCGCTCGATCACAGGGAAAGACGGTACGGTGGCGCTGGGATTAATGGTTTCCTGGGCGGGCATGGAGACGCAGCGGCCGGCGGAGTTGTAGATAATGCCGTGGTACGGGCACTGGATTTGGTCCTTGCCGAGGGTCTTGCCCATGGACAGCGGGGCCAGGCGGTGCCAGCAGGCGTCCGCCAGCGCCACTGCCTTGCCATCCTCGGTGCGGTACAGGGCGAGCGGGCGGTCCGCAATCCGGCGCGACATCGGCTTGCGGGTTACCTCGTGGTCCCACGCGGCGACATACCAGGCGTTAAGCGGATAACCAAGCACTTTGTTCGTTGTAGAGCTCATGGACTGCATCAGCGCGGTCATGATCGATCCTTCCCCTCACGGTATACCTATGCTCATAGGTAGTGGCTTGGATCACAGCATAACTATGTTGATAGGTAGTGGCAAGGCCCCTCCAGCTGCCCCCATAAGCGAAACCGCAGAAGGGAACGACAAAAGGCCCGGACACCCAGGCGGGCATCCGGGCCTTTCGGCACTCAAGACTCGAGCTTGTCGATCAGTTCCAGGCCGCGCCTGGCCCACGCGATCTCCGCTTTGGCGCGTTCGATCATGCCTTCATAGGTGAAGATTTTGTAGCCGGCAATCTTGGCCCGGTCCTCCTCAGGCGCCGCCTCGAGGCGGCGCGCAAGCGTGGGGTTGCTCCGGTCTTCCAGGGCGGCAACCATGTTCTGCCACTGCTGCGCGCGGGAGGAGTGATAGGCAATATGGGCGCGCATCTGCGCTCGCGCGGCTTCGGGGTCGGCCCATTCAAGGTAGGCCGCCTTAAGGTGGATCGGGTCACGCTCCCGGGCGTAGTCCAGGGTGGTATTCATCCATGCCCGGAAAGCCTCGACCCCTTCCGGAGTGATGTGATAGCGCTTCTTTTTGCCTTTTTTGCCCCAGGGCTCTTCCACTCCGCTCAGCAGGCCATCCTTTTCCATTCGCCGGAGTTCGGGATAGATCTGCGAGTCCGGTGCGTGCCAGACGTAGCCGACGGATTGTTCAAAGTGCTTGAAAACGTCATAGCCCGTGAGGGGCTGAGACGTCAGCAGCGCAAGCAGGGCATAACGCAAACTCACCCGTCACCGATCCTCTCCGTCAGGGCGCCCTGCTGCCGATGCCTTGCGGCAGGGCCGGGCGCCGCCTCCATTAAACCCCTTGTCAACTAACTACGTTCATAGTTATGCTGTGTCCCGCGCCACATTTACCTATCAGTATAGATAGTTTCCCGGCTGCCAGCCTTCAACGACGAGGCCCGGCCTCCGCCTCCAGAAGAGCCACCAGATCTTCTGCACCTCAGTTTCAGCATCTGCCCGGACCGTCCGCGGCCTCTAGAAAGTAGTCCCATGCAACTTCAAGAACGCATCGACGCGTCCCGTATGTCTCTGTATCAATGGCTGATCGTGGGCCTGTGCATCGTCCTCAACGCCCTCGATGGCTTCGATGTGCTGGCCATGGCCTTCACCGCCAACAGCGTGACCCGGGACTTCGGCCTTAGCGGCGCCGAACTGGGTATCCTGCTAAGCGCCGGACTGGTCGGGATGGCCATCGGCTCGCTGGGCCTCGCGCCCTTTGCCGATGTCATCGGGCGCCGGCCCATGGTCCTGATTTCGGTCGGTCTCGCAACTGCCGGGATGCTGCTGGCCTCCGTAGCGCACTCTGCCGTGGAACTCGGGATTTGGCGCGTGGTCACGGGCCTCGGTATCGGCGGGATACTCGCCTGCACAAATGTCATCGCCAGCGAGTACTCCTCCAAGCGCTGGCGCGGGCTGGCCATCAGCATCTACACCGCGGGATATGGCATCGGGGCAACGCTCGGCGGCGCAGCGGCGGTGACTCTGCAGGCCAGCTTCGGCTGGCGTTCTGTGTTTCTATTCGGCGGCATCTGCACTGCCGCCGTCTTCGTACTGCTCGCTGTCCTTCTGCCCGAGTCTGTGGACTTCCTCGCTAACCGGCGTCCCCGCAATGTCTTGGACCGCCTGAACAGGATCGCGCGCAAGATCGGACAGCCCGCCGTCACCGAACTGCCCGCAGTGGCGGCCAAGAATGATCGTAGGAACAAGGTCTCCGAACTGTTCACAGCCGGCAACCGCCGCTCCACCTGGCTCGTCTGGCTTGCCTTCTTTGCCACCATGTTCGGTTTCTACTTCGTGAACAGCTGGACCCCGCGGCTCCTCGTCACGGCCGGCATGACCGAAAGCCAGGGAGTCGTCGGCGGGCTGATGCTGACCTTAGGCGGCACCTTCGGGTCGTTGCTCTATGGACTGCTGACCATCCGCTGGAACAGCCGGAAGGTGATGGTCATCTTCGCCGTCCTGTCGGCGGCCACCATGGTGATGTTCATTTCCACCGCGGGTATGCTGGTCCTCGCCTTCGTCGCGGGCGGCGTTGTCGGCATGCTCATCAACGGCTGCATCGCGGGCATGTACACAATTACCCCGGCGCTCTATGGCGCTTCTGTCCGGAGCACCGGCGTGGGCTGGGCCATCGGGATAGGCCGCGTTGGTGCCATCGTCGCTCCGCTCATCACCGGAGCCCTGCTCGACGCGCACTGGACAGCGTCCATGCTGTACATGGGCGTCGGCGTAGTAGTCCTGGTGGCAGGCGGCGCAGTCGCGGCAATGCGGCCATCCCAGCAAGATGGCGACGCCCTAATCGACGGAGAGAAGGAACTAGCTCTGCCTGCATAATCCAGGGTCAATGTGCGAGGCTCAGACGGCCGTCGGCGATGTTGTTCCGAATGCTCCCGCCGAATCACACGGCAGCACAACGCTATGCGCCTCAACGCCGACGAAACCAGACCCACACAGTGCGGACGACGGCGGGATTTCCCGCCGTCGTCCGCTCCTTCCTGCGGAACCCACGGCACACAACTCTGCGGCCCGCCATCCCTTGACCGAGTCGACGGTCTTGCAGCTAGGTGTACTGTGCCGGGGAAGAGCCCCATAGGTATTCGGCAGCGCAGGAGGATTGACCGGCCTGTCCGCGTCGGACGCGGAGGGCTGCCTGGTGTCTAGTTGCGCGCCGTTCGCAGGTTCCGGGATCGTTTATGCAGCCCCGCCGCAATGGGCCATGTCCCCTTGGACTGCATGGTTCCCCCTCCGCCCATGCCGCCCGGGTCCCTCAGGCCTGGTCCTCTGTGGAGGCGGCGCGCAGGTCGGGGTCCACGCCCCTGGTTCGCTGCGTATCCACGGACGGCACCGGCTCGTTATCCGCACGGCGAACATAGAGCCAGGCCGCGACTCCCGCG
>NZ_KI914952.1:3288-4289 GCF_000520575.1 Arthrobacter sp. I3 | reverse complement strand
ACGGCGAACATAGAGCCAGGCCGCGACTCCCGCGGTCACCGCAACGGCCGCCACTCCGGCAAACACCCAGGCTTTCCCGGACGCCGTCCGCCGCGACTTAGCCCGGGCGGGTGCCGTGACAACACTCGGTGCAACCCGTTTCAGGCCCTCTTGAACACGGGGAGCCAGAGTTTCCACTCCACCGGCGAGGTCGTCAGCGAGCCGCCGTAGTCCGGTCTGGATCCTCGGAGACGCCGATTCAATCCCGGCATCGAGCCCGGCCACCACTCTTTTCAATGCCGCCTCGACCCCGGGAGTGGCCCACTCCCTCCCCTCGGTGAGCTGAGAGATGAGATTCTCTGAAAGATGGCGGATCTGGTCGGCCTGGTTCTTCGGTGTTGCCGTGCGCATGAGTGCCTCCTCGATGTGGTGGATGCCCATAGCCTACGGCGGTCGGCACCGTAGAAACAGGCCCTCCCGGCCGCAACCACCACGAACGCCGGGGTTCCTTAGTGCGCTCCCTTCCTACAGGAAGGCGGACGACGCCGGGACTTCCCGCACCGCAACGGCCGCCACTCCGGCAAACACCCAGGCTTTCCCGGACGCCGTCCGCCGCGACTTAGCCCGGGCGGGTGCCGTGACAACACTCGGTGCAACCCGTTTCAGGCCCTCTTGAACACGGGGAGCCAGAGTTTCCACTCCACCGGCGAGGTCGTCAGCGAGCCGCCGTAGTCCGGTCTGGATCCTCGGAGACGCCGATTCAATCCCGGCATCGAGCCCGGCCACCACTCTTTTCAATGCCGCCTCGACCCCGGGAGTGGCCCACTCCCTCCCCTCGGTGAGCTGAGAGATGAGATTCTCTGAAAGATGGCGGATCTGGTCGGCCTGGTTCTTCGGTGTTGCCGTGCGCATGAGTGCCTCCTCGATGTGGTGGATGCCCATAGCCTACGGCGGTCGGCACCGTAGAAACAGGCCCTCCCGGCCGCAACCACCACGAACGCCGGGGTTCCTTAGTGCGCTCC
>NZ_KI914952.1:0-3188 GCF_000520575.1 Arthrobacter sp. I3 | reverse complement strand
TCGGAGGCGAGGATGGCGCCGTTGATGTTGGTACCGTCGTCGCTAAGCAGGAACGTGATGGACGCGGCGAGCTGCGCGGCGGTGGCGGGCGTCGGGACGGTGGCCTGCATCAGCGGGCCGAGGCGTTCGGCCGCGAGCTGGGAACCCCAGTTGGCCACGATGTTGGTGATGGTGGGGCCGGGGGCCACGGCGTTGAAGCGCAGGCCCTTGGGCCCGTACATTACAGCCGAGTTCTTGGTCAGGCCCACGACGGCGTGCTTGGACGCCGTGTACGCGGCGCCGGCGGCGGACCCGCGCAGCCCGGCCTCGGAGGCGACGTTGACCACGGAACCGGTCCCGGCGTCCAGCATCAGCGGCACCACCGCGCGGGTCAGGCGCATGAGGGCGGTGACGTTGATCCGGAAGACACGGTCCCAGGTGTCGTCGTCCACCTCGTGGATCGGGGCGAAGTTGTCCATGATGCCGGCGACGTTCGCCAGCGCGTCGATTCGTCCGCCGGCGGCCGCGACGGAAATCTCGCCCGGCATGGACGTCCGGGGAGCATCGGATACCGGGACCAGGTCCAGCCCGGCGTTCTCGGCCACGAGGTCATCCAGGCGTTCCTTGCTGATGTCGGCGGCGATGACGCGGCCGCCTTCCCTGGCGATGCGCAGCGCGGTGGCCTGGCCGATGCCGGAGGCTGCGCCGGTGACGATGACGGTCTTGCCGGCGAACCGGCCGGTGGTGGTGACTTCCTGCCATGAAGCTTCGTTGCCCATGATGTCCTTCCAGACGTTGCTCATCCTGATGCGGCCCAGCTTATGACACTCTGTGTCATTATGTAAGGGTGAATACTGGTGGGATGCCTTCGGATGCCGTGACCACCGCCGTTCCGCGCCCCGCCGGGCGCCCGGTGACGATTGATCCCGACGCCGTGGCCGCCCTCGCGCTGCGGCTGTTCGCCGAGCGCGGCTACGAGCAGACCTCCATGGAGGACATCGCGCGCGAGGCGGGGATCGGGCGCAAGAGCCTGTACCGCTACTTCTCCAGCAAGGCCGAGCTCGTCTGGGGCGGCATGGAGCCGGTGGTCGAGGCTTCCCGTCTCGTGCTCGATTCGGCCCGCGCTGAAGGTCCCGGCGGCGACATCCTGGCGGGGCTCCGGGAGGCCGCCATCGCCGGGGTTGCCGTCCTGCCTGACCTCGCCGTGACGCGCGGCCGGCTGCGGCTGATCGCCGAACACCCCGAACTGGCCAGCCGGAGCTACGAGTCCCTGGCGCCGCAGCGCGAGCGGACCCGAGCGTATCTGCTGTCGGCCGGGGTCCGCGAGGATGTCGCGGGGTATCTGTGTGCCGCACTGATCGGCGCGACGTTCGAGGCCTGGATGCAGTGGGCCGCCGGGACGGACCCGGATCCGGTGCCGTATTTGGTGGCGGCGGTTGGGGTATTGCGGGTGCCGGAGTCGACGCGGGCGGGGTGACAATGGGGAGATGAGATCCGCATCGAAACGAACCCGGCCCAACGGCCGCCGCCTGCCGGTCCGGCCCCGGGGTCCCGCCGTCGTGGCTTGGCCGGTGCTGCGGTGAGCAGATTCGTCCTGATCCCCGGAGCGGGCGGCGCGGCCTGGTACTGGAGCCGCGTCGTTCCGCTGCTGCAGAGGGCCGGCCACGAAGCCGTTGCCGTCGATCTGCCCGGCGACGATGAAAGCGCCGGGCTGCCCGAGTACGCGCGCCTGGTGCTCGAAGCCGTCGGTGGACGCCAGGACGTGGTGCTCGTTGCGCAGTCACTGGGTGGCTTCACCGCCCCGCTGGTGTGCGAAAAAGCCCCCGTCGCCGGGCTTGTCCTGGTGAATGCGATGATCCCCGTACCGGGCGAGACCCCCGGCGCATGGTGGGACACCACCGGCTGGGCTGCGGCGCAGCAAAGCGCGGCCCAGGCCCACGGGTACAGCACTGAGTTCGACACGGACACCTATTTCCTGCACGACGTTCCGCCGGAAGTCGCCGCGGAAGGCGAACCGCACCAACGCCCCGAAGCAGAGGCGGTGTTCGAGTCGGCCTGCAACTTCACGGCCTGGCCCGGTATCCCGACCCGCGTCCTGGCCGGAAAGGGTGACCGGTTCTTTCCCCTGGCCTTCCAACAACGGCTCGCCCGCGAACGCCTCGGCATAGAGCCCGACGTGCTGCCCGGCGGCCATCTCCTCGCCCTGGCAAACCCGGACGGCGTGGCCGATTACCTGCTGCGCCGCTGAACGCGGGAATTCCGGCCTAGCGGCTGCTCACCTGGCCGAACAGCTTCGCGATGGGCGCGAGCACCAGCGGGCGGGCGGCGTACCATCCGGCCGCCGTGATGGCGATGGCGGCCGCGAAGAGCCAGAACCCGGCCCAGTTCACCACGTCGGTGCCGCCGAACATGTGGTTCAGGTTGCGCAGCGCACCGGTCGCGAACACGAGGAACACGTGGATGAGGATGAACAGCACGAAAAACAGCATGGTCGGGAAGTGCACCGCGCGCGCAACCTCCACCGGGTATATCTTGTTCAGCGTTTTCGCGTTCTTCGGCCAGAACTCGCTCATGCGCGCACCCGTGATCGCAGCGACGGGGGCAGCGATGAAGACCACCACGAAGTACATGATCTGCTGCAGGCTGTTGTAGTTCACCCAGCCGGTCTCAACGGGCCAGTCCAGTGTCATGTACTGCAGGAGCGCGGAGAGCGCGTTCGGGACGGCCTCCCAACTGCTCGGCACGATCCGCATCCAACGGCCAGAGGCAAACAGCAGCACCACAAAGATGAGCCCGTTGGCCAGCCACAAAATGTCGAGCGACTGGTGCAGCCACAGGTTAATGCTGATCTTCTTGCCACCGCGCTTCGGCGTCCAGTACGCCGGCGGCTTCTGCTGCGTGCGCACCTGATAGCCGGAGCGAATGATGAGCACCATCAGGAAGATGTTCAGGAAGTGCGCCCACTGTGCCCACCATGGGAAGCCGGGCTCCACCGTATCGGGCAGGTCATAAGCGCCGGGGTATCTCTCGAGGAACTCGGGCACGCCCGGCAGGGTCGTCACGCCGCGCGCGGCGAGCACAAGAATCGCTGCGGCGGCCACTCCGCCGACGGCGAAGAGCACGACGAGCTTGATCCACTGGCCCAGGGTACGTGAGCCGTAGAGCCTTGCCTCGGCCTTGGGCTTCACGGGCTTTTCGACGGCGGCGGG
>NZ_AZSB01000462.1:0-22994 GCF_000520575.1 Arthrobacter sp. I3 | reverse complement strand
TGGCGCCCGAGCAGGAATTTGCTTTGGCCATCAACAACTACCGGCAGAGCGGCGGAGGCAACTTCCCGGCCGTGAAGAGCGCGCCGGTGCTCTCGAACAGCCAGCAGGAGATCCGGCAGCGCATCATCGACTATGTCGTGGACCGCGGCACCCTGGACGTCGCCGTGTTCAGCCAGGCCAACTGGCGGCTCACCGTCAACGGGACGCCACTGACGGTCACCGCCTAACCCCAACTCCAACAAACGCGGGGTCACTTTGCGCCCATCCCGGCGGTCGGGATGGACGGAAGTGACCCCGCGTTGCTGTTAACCCGGGCGGGCTAGTTGGGTTCAGTGATGTCGGCGACGACGGCGCCCAAGGCCGCCGTCAGGGCATCCGCGTCCACGAACGCGCTGTAGCCATGTTCGCCGGCGCCCATGGAGATCCGACGGCCAGTGATGGTCTGGTCGGCGTAGACGGGCCAGGGGCGGATGCTGCCGAGCGGCGTGATGGTCCCGCGCTCGTACCCGGTGGCCTCGAAAGCCGTATCCGCCGCCGGCAGCGAGAGCTTGTTGACGCCCAGCAGCGCCCGCAGCTTGGGCCAGGAAATCTGCCGGTCGCCGGGGACCAGTGCGAACAGGAAACTGCCGTCCTTGTGCTTGACCACGAGCGACTTCACGATATCCGCGGGCCGGATCCCGAGGATACCGGCCGCCTCTTCAAGGCTGCCGGCGGCGAGGCGTTCGACGATCTCCACGTCCAGCCCCCGCGCCGCGGCGTCGGCGAGGAACCGTTCGCGGCCGCTGGTTGTCTTCTGCTCTGGCATCGCATCAAACCTTCCTGACTCCTGGCGGCGGTTCCCGGTCCGCCCGGCCGCCCTGTGGTCCGGGCCCGCCCCGCCCGCCGGTTACCGGATTTAGTCGCGGTACAGCAGCAGCGCTTCGCCCTGGCCGCCGCCGCCGCACAGGGACACGGCCGCCTTGCCGGTACCCCGGCGCTTGAGTTCGTGGGCCGCGTGCAGGGCCAGCCGGGCCCCGGAGGCCCCGATCGGGTGGCCCAGGGCGATGGCGCCGCCGTGGATGTTGCACTGCTCCAGCGGATAGCTGAGGTCCTTCAGGGACTGCACCGCGACAGAACCGAAAGCCTCATTGATTTCGATGAAGTCGAGGTCCGCGGCGGACCAGCCGGCTTTGTCCAGGGCGTTCTTGATGGCGTTCGACGGCTGGGAATGCAGCGAGTTGTCCGGCCCCGCGACCTGGCCCGGCTTGCCGACCACCGCCAGGTACTCGAGACCGTTGTCCTCGGCGAAGTTCCGGCTGCTCAGCACCAGGGCGGCAGCGCCGTCGGACAGGGGAGAGGAGTTGCCGGCGGTGATGGTTCCGTCCGTGACGAACGCCGCGCGCAGACCGGCCAGCGATTCGACAGTCGTGTCGGGCCGGATGCCCTCGTCGGAGGTGACGGCGATCGGATCGCCCTTGCGCTGCTTGACGCTCATCGGGGCGATCTCGCCGTCGAAGACGCCGTCCTTCGCGGCCCGGGCGGCACGCTGGTGCGACTGGGCCGCCACCTCGTCCTGGGAGGCCCGGTCAATGCCGAGGGTCAGGTTCTTGCTCTCGGTCGACAGTCCCATGGACTGCCCGTCGAAGGCGTCGGTCAGGCCGTCGTGCGCGGCCACATCCAGGGCCTGGACCGTGCCGTACGCCCAGCCCTGCCGGGAACCGGGCAGCACGTGAGGTGCGCGGGTCATGGACTCCTGGCCGCCGGCGACCACCACCGTGGCGTCCCCGCTGCGGATCATCCGGGCGGCGTCGATCACGGCGGTGAGGCCCGAGAGGCAGACCTTGTTGATGGTCACCGTCGGCACGTTCCAGCCGATGCCGGCGCCGATGGCGCTCTGGCGCGCAGGGTTCTGGCCCGCTCCGGCCTGCAGGACCTGGCCGATGATCACGCCGTCCACCTGCTCGGCCTTGACGCCGCTCGCGGCCAGGGCCGCGCGGATGGCGTGGGTGCCGAGCTCGACGGCGGTGAAGCTGGCCAGCTGCCCGTTCAGGCGCCCCTGGGGGGTGCGGGCTGCGGCGAGAATGACAACATCGTTGTTGTCTGCAGGATTGCTCATGGTGTTTTCTTCCGATCTACTTCGACTTATGTCTACGTTATCGTGAGCCCCGTCACCTATCCATTCGGCCCCGGTCTGGGCCCCAGTATGGGCCGCGGTCCCGGCCGCTGACCCGCTCACCCCCGGCGCTGCCCGGGGCAGCTTGCGAATGGCTCCGCCAGGAGTCAGGGAAAATTCCGCCAAACTTCGTGCTTGCAATCCCGCCGGAAGTGGGGTAGACAAGTAGGTTGCTTTGCCGTATCGTAGATATTTGCGTCTTCCCTGTTTACCTTCAGCCTTCATATAGCGGTGGGCTTAGCCTGACAGCTGTTCCATCAATGTGCCGTCTACCACGTGCACCAGCTATGGACAGCGCGGGTCCCGGGTCATATAGCGGAACCGGACTGGTAGCGCTGCGGAGTCATTCTGCAGAGTGCATAACGGGGGAGATCTGACAACGCCTGAAGGTCTGTGGAAGGATCCCTCTTGGTCGCCTCGAGCACCTCTAATGTAAACAACGCTACCGCTATCAATGCCGACAGCACCGACGGTGCAACCCGCCGGCTCTCATTCGCAAAGATTCACGAACCCCTTGATGTTCCGAATCTGCTCGCCCTGCAAACCGACAGCTTTGATTGGCTGGTCGGGAACGAACGCTGGCAGGCGCGCGTTGCGAAGGCCGTCGAAGAAGGCGACCTCAGCGTCGCCACCTCCTCGGGTCTGTCCGACATCTTCGAAGAGATCTCCCCGATCGAAGACTTCCAGGGCACCATGTCCCTGAGCTTCTCCGAGCCGGAGTTCGCTGACCCCAAATACACCATGGCTGAGTGCAAGGACCGGGACGCAACGTACTCGGCTCCGCTGTACGTCAAGGCCGAGTTCATGAACAACAACACGGGCGAAATCAAGCAGCAGACCGTGTTCATGGGTGACTTCCCGCTGATGACCGAGAAGGGCACCTTCGTCGTCAACGGCACCGAGCGTGTCGTCGTCTCCCAGCTGGTCCGCTCGCCGGGCGCCTACTTTGAGCGCACCGCCGACAAGACCAGCGACAAGGACATCTTCACCGCGAAGATCATCCCCTCCCGCGGCGCCTGGTTCGAGCTCGAAATCGACAAGCGCGACCAGGTCGGCGTCCGTCTTGACCGCAAGCGCAAGCAGTCCGTCACCGTGCTGCTGAAGGCCCTCGGCTGGACCGAAGGCCAGATCCTCGAGGAATTCGGCCAGTACGACTCCATGCGCGCCACGCTGGAGAAGGACGCCACCGAGACCCGCGAAGACGCGTTGCTGGACATCTACCGGAAGCTGCGACCGGGCGAGCCGCCCACGGTTGAGGCTGCCCAGTCCCTGCTGGACAACCTGTACTTCAACTCCAAGCGCTACGATCTGGCCAAGGTCGGCCGTTACAAGATCAACCGCAAGCTTGGCATCGACCGCTCCCTTGGCGACAAGGAAGCTTCGGTCCTGCACGTTGAAGACATCGTGGCCATGATCAAGTTCCTGGTTGCGCTGCACGCCGGTGAGAAGACCCTCATGGGCAAGCGCGACGGCCAGGACCACGAGCTCCGCGTCGAGATCGATGACATCGACCACTTCGGCAACCGCCGCATCCGCGCCGTCGGCGAGCTCATCGAGAACCAGGTCCGCACAGGCCTGTCCCGCATGGAGCGCGTCGTCCGCGAACGCATGACGACCCAGGACGTCGAGGCCATCACGCCGCAGACCCTGATCAACATCCGTCCCGTCGTGGCAGCCATCAAGGAGTTCTTCGGAACTTCCCAGCTGTCCCAGTTCATGGACCAGAACAACCCGCTCTCGGGTCTGACCCACAAGCGCCGCCTGTCCGCGCTTGGCCCGGGTGGTCTGTCCCGTGACCGTGCCGGCATGGAAGTTCGTGACGTGCACCCGTCCCACTACGGACGTATGTGCCCCATCGAAACTCCTGAAGGCCCGAACATTGGTCTGATCGGTTCGCTGGCTTCCTACGGACGCATCAACCCGTTCGGTTTCATCGAAACCCCGTACCGCCTTGTTGCCGAGGGTGTCGTCTCCGATGAGGTCAAGTACCTCACCGCCGACGACGAAGCCGAGGTCTTGATCGCACAGGCCAACGCACCGCTCGACGAGAACAAGCGTTTCGCGGAAGAGACCGTCCTGGTCCGTGCCCGCGGTGGTGGAGGCGAGCCTGTGCTGGTTCCCGCCGCCGACGTCGAGTTCATGGACGTTTCCCCGCGCCAGATGGTGTCCGTGGCTACCGCCCTGATCCCGTTCCTCGAGCATGACGATGCCAACCGTGCACTCATGGGTGCCAACATGCAGCGCCAGGCCGTGCCGCTGGTCCGTTCCGAGGCACCGTTCGTCGGTACCGGCATGGAGCGCGCCGCAGCCGTCGACGCCGGCGACGTTGTCATCGCCAAGAAGGCCGGTGTGGTTACCGAGGTCTCCGCTGAGCTGGTCATCATGCTCAACGACGACGGTACGGAAACCAACTACCGCATCAACAAGTTCGCCCGTTCCAACCAGGGCAACTGCTACAACCACCGTGTCCTGGTAAGCGAAGGCCAGCGCCTGGAGGTCGGCGGCATCATCGCTGACGGCCCGGCAACGGACCAGGGCGAGCTCGCCCTCGGTAAGAACCTGCTCGTGGCATTCATGTCATGGGAAGGCCACAACTTCGAGGATGCCATCATCCTGTCCCAGCGCATCGTGGCCGAGGATGTCCTGTCCTCGATCCACATCGAGGAGCACGAGATCGATGCCCGCGACACCAAGCTTGGTGCCGAGGAAATCACCCGTGACATCCCGAACGTGTCTGAGGAAGTCCTGGCAGGCCTGGACGAGCGGGGCATCATCCACATCGGTGCCGAGGTTGAGGCCGGCGACATCCTGGTCGGTAAGGTCACCCCCAAGGGCGAGACCGAGCTGACCCCGGAAGAGCGCCTGCTGCGCGCCATCTTCGGTGAGAAGTCCCGCGAAGTGCGCGACACCTCCCTGAAGGTGCCGCACGGCGAGTCCGGCACCGTGATCGGTGTCCGCGTCTTCGACCGCGACAACGACGACGAGCTGCCCCCGGGCGTCAACCAGCTGGTGCGCGTCTACGTCGCTGCCAAGCGCAAGATCACCGACGGCGACAAGCTCGCCGGCCGCCACGGCAACAAGGGTGTTATCTCCAAGATCCTTCCGATCGAGGACATGCCCTTCCTTGCCGACGGCACCCCCGTTGATATCGTCCTGAACCCGCTGGGTGTTCCGGGCCGCATGAACGTCGGCCAGGTGCTGGAAACGCACCTCGGCTGGGTTGCCAAGACAGGCTGGAAGATCGAGGGCGAGCCCGAGTGGGTCAAGCAGCTGCCGAACCTGCCGCGCGAGAGTGGCCAGACCACTGTGGCGACGCCGGTCTTCGACGGTGCGCGTGAAGAGGAAATCACGGGCCTGCTCGATTCCACCAACGTCACCCGCGACGGTGACCGCCTGATCAACTCCTCCGGCAAGACCCGTCTGTTCGACGGCCGCTCCGGCGAGCCGTTCCCGGATCCGATCTCGGTCGGCTACATGTACATCCTGAAGCTCCACCACCTGGTGGACGACAAGATCCACGCCCGCTCCACCGGCCCGTACTCCATGATCACGCAGCAGCCGCTGGGTGGTAAGGCACAGTTCGGTGGCCAGCGCTTCGGTGAAATGGAAGTGTGGGCGCTCGAGGCTTACGGCGCCGCGTACACGCTCCAGGAACTGCTGACGATCAAGTCGGATGATATCCACGGTCGTGTGAAGGTCTACGAAGCCATCGTCAAGGGCGAGAACATCCCCGAGCCGGGCGTTCCTGAGTCCTTCAAGGTCTTGATCAAGGAAATGCAGTCGCTGTGCCTGAACGTGGAAGTGCTTTCCACGGACGGAACCACAATTGAAATGCGTGACTCTGATGACGCAGTCTTCACGGCTGCGGAAGAACTGGGCATCGATCTGTCTCGTGCAGAGCCCAGTTCCGTAGAAGAGGTTTAGCAGGTGGGGCACCGGGAAAAGCAGGCGGCCCGGCCGCGCTGACTTTTCCCGGTGCATCACCTCCCTCTTCCCGTAACCCAAGACTTCAGAATTTAGAGAACAAGAGAGAACAGGGACCATATGTCCAGCGAATCCTCCTTCGGCCTCATGCAGATCGGCCTCGCCACCGCGGAAGACATCCGTGGCTGGTCGTACGGCGAGGTTAAGAAGCCGGAAACCATCAACTACCGCACGCTCAAGCCCGAGAAGGACGGCCTCTTCTGCGAGAAGATCTTCGGCCCGTCCCGCGACTGGGAATGCTACTGCGGCAAGTACAAGCGCGTGCGCTTCAAGGGCATCATCTGCGAGCGGTGTGGCGTTGAGGTCACCCGCGCCAAGGTCCGCCGTGAGCGCATGGGCCACATCGAGCTCGCCGCCCCGGTCACGCACATCTGGTACTTCAAGGGCGTGCCCTCCCGCCTGGGCTACCTCCTTGACCTGGCACCGAAGGACCTCGAAAAGGTCATCTACTTCGCCGCCTACATGATCACGAGCGTCGACGCCGACAGCCGCCACGAAGAACTGCCCAACCTCCAGGTTGAGCACGACATCGAGAAGAAGCAGCTGATCGACAACCGCGACTCGGACATCGCCACGATCGCCCGCGACCTTGAGAACGAGCTTGCCCGTCTCGAAGGCGAAGGCGCCAAGGCTGCCGACAAGAAGAAGGCCCGCGACTCCGCCGACCGCCAGATGGCGAACGTCCGCAAGCGTGCCGACGCCGAAATCGAGCGCCTCGAGCAGGTCTGGGACCGCTTTAAGAACCTCAAGGTCGCAGACCTCGAAGGTGACGAAGGCCTTTACCGCGAACTGCGCGACCGCTACGGCATGTACTTCGAAGGCTCCATGGGTGCCGAGGCCATCAAGAAGCGTCTTGAGAACTTCGACATGCAGGCCGAGTCGGACATGCTGCGCGACATCATCGCCAACGGCAAGGGCCAGCGCAAGACCCGCGCCCTGAAGCGGCTCAAGGTGGTCAACGCGTTCCTGACGACCAACAACAGCCCGCTCGGCATGGTGCTGGACGCCGTCCCGGTGATCCCGCCGGAACTTCGCCCGATGGTCCAGCTGGACGGTGGCCGCTTCGCGACCTCCGACCTCAACGACCTCTACCGCCGCGTGATCAACCGCAACAACCGCCTCAAGCGCCTGCTTGACCTCGGGGCTCCGGAGATCATCGTCAACAACGAGAAGCGCATGCTTCAGGAAGCTGTTGACAGCCTCTTCGACAACGGCCGCCGCGGCCGTCCGGTCACCGGACCGGGCAACCGTCCGCTGAAGTCCCTGAGCGACATGCTCAAGGGCAAGCAGGGCCGTTTCCGCCAGAACCTCCTCGGCAAGCGCGTCGACTACTCCGGCCGTTCGGTCATCGTCGTCGGCCCGCAGCTGAAGCTGCACCAGTGTGGTCTGCCGAAGCAGATGGCCCTGGAGCTCTTCAAGCCGTTCGTGATGAAGCGCCTGGTTGACCTCAACCACGCCCAGAACATCAAGTCGGCCAAGCGCATGGTGGAGCGTTACCGTCCGCAGGTCTGGGACGTCCTCGAAGAGATCATCACCGAGCACCCCGTGCTGCTGAACCGTGCACCTACCCTGCACCGTCTCGGCATCCAGGCGTTCGAACCGCAGCTCGTTGAAGGCAAGGCAATCCAGCTGCACCCGCTGGTTTGTGGCGCCTTCAACGCCGACTTCGACGGCGACCAGATGGCAGTCCACCTGCCGCTGAGCCCCGAAGCCCAGGCCGAGGCACGCATCCTGATGCTCTCCTCGAACAACATCCTGAAGCCGTCTGACGGCCGCCCGGTGACCCTGCCGTCGCAGGATATGATCATCGGTCTTTACCACCTGACCACCAAGCGTGTCGGTTCAGCTGGCGAAGGCCGGATCTTCTCCTCGGTCGCGGAAGCCATCATGGCCTACGACCTCCACGAGCTGCACCTGAACTCCAAGGTCAAGATCCGGCTCGAGGGCTTCGTGCCCTACGCCGGCTGGGAAGCCCCGGAGGGCTGGGAGCCCGGTCAGACCACACTGGTCGAGACCTCCCTCGGCCAGGTCATCTTCAACCAGACGCTGCCCGCGGACTACCCGTGGGTTGAGAACGTTGCCGACAAGGGCGAGCTGTCCACGATCGTCAACGACCTCGCCGAGCGCTACCCGAAGGTGATCACCGCGGCAACGCTGGACAACCTGAAGGATGCCGGTTTCTACTGGGCCACCCGCTCCGGCGTCACGGTGGCCATCTCCGACATCGAGGTGCCCACGGACAAGCCGCGGATCCTCGCCGGTTACGAGACCATGGCCGCCAAGATCCAGGGCCAGTACGACAAGGGCCTGATTGACGACGACGAGCGTCGCCAGGAACTGATCGAGATCTGGAACAAGGCAACGAACGAGATCGCCCAGGCGATGCGTGACAGCCTGTCCCCGATGAACACGATCAACCGCATGGTGTCCTCGGGCGCACGTGGTAACTGGATGCAGGTCCGTCAGATCGCGGGTATCCGTGGCCTGGTGGCCAACCCTAAGGGTGAAATCATCCCGCGTCCGATCAAGTCCTCCTACCGCGAGGGCCTCTCGGTGCTGGAATACTTCATCGCCACGCACGGTGCCCGTAAGGGTCTGGCTGACACCGCCCTGCGTACCGCCAACTCGGGTTATCTGACCCGTCGTCTGGTGGACGTGTCGCAGGACGTCATTGTCCGCGAAGAGGACTGCGGTACCGAGCGCGGCCTGATGACGGCCATCGCGGTGGCCGACGCCAACGGCGTCCTCGTCCTGGACGAGAACGTCGAGAACAGCGCCTACGCCCGCACCCTGGCCGTCGACGTCGTCGACTCCAAGGGCAAGGTCCTGGCAGCTGCCGGCACCGACTGCGGCGACGTCGTCATTGCCGAACTGTTCGCAGCCGGCATCACCGAGGTCAAGGTCCGCTCCGTACTCACCTGTGAGTCCAGCGTCGGCACCTGCGCCCTGTGCTACGGCCGTTCGCTGGCCACTGGCAAGACCGTCGACATCGGTGAGGCCGTGGGCATTATTGCCGCGCAGTCCATCGGTGAGCCGGGTACCCAGCTGACCATGCGTACGTTCCACACCGGTGGTGCTGTTTCCGCCAGCGGTGGCGACGACATCACCCAGGGTCTGCCCCGTATCCAGGAGCTCTTCGAAGCCCGTACTCCGAAGGGTGTCGCACCGATTGCTGAAGCAGCCGGCCGCATCACCATCGAAGAGTCCGAGCGCCAGATGCGCCTGGTCATCACCCCGGATGACGGATCTGAAGAGATCGCGTACCCGGTGCTGCGCCGTTCACGTCTTCTCATCGAAGACGGCGATCACGTCAGCGTTGGCCAGAAGCTCATCAACGGCCCGGTCGACCCCAAGCAGGTGCTGCGCATCATGGGCCCCCGTGCCGCGCAGAAGTTCCTGGTGGACGAAGTCCAGGGCGTGTACCGCAGCCAGGGCATCGGTATCCACGACAAGCACGTCGAGGTTATCGTCCGCCAGATGCTGCGCCGCGTCACGGTCATCGAGTCCGGCGAATCGGATCTGCTGCCCGGCGAGCTCGCCGAACGCAGCCGTTTCGAAGAGGCCAACCGCCGCGTTGTGTCCGAGGGCAAGACGCCGGCATCCGGCCGTCCCGAGCTCATGGGCATCACCAAGGCGTCCCTGGCGACCGAGTCCTGGCTGTCCGCAGCTTCCTTCCAGGAGACCACCCGCGTCCTGACGCAGGCGGCCATGGAAGGCAAGAGCGATCCGCTGCTCGGCCTCAAGGAAAACGTCATCATCGGTAAGCTCATCCCGGCCGGCACGGGTCTCCCGCGCTACACCGAGGTCACTGTGGAACCCACTGAAGAAGCAAAGGCCAACCTGTTCACCGGCCCCAGCGCATTCAGTGACTTCTCCTACGACTCGCTGGGCGGCGACGGAGCTCCCGAGTTCCACGCCATCCCGCTGGATGACTACGATCTCGGCAGCGACTTCCGCTGAGCTGAGTGACTGACAGGCCCCGTTCCCACCTCGGTGGGGGCGGGGCCTTTCCAGTGGTAAGCCCCGCCGATTAAGGGCTGGGACCCGTCCGTGTTAGACTTGAGACTAATTGTTATTGTGGCAGTGGATGAGTGCGCCGGTTTGAGTCAGACAGCTTGCAGCTGAAAGATTCAACCAGGACGACGTTTCCGGTTTGCAGGGTTCTTGTGCAACGTATGCCACATTTTCGCATGCCTAGGGGCAATTCGGGTCGAAAGTCCTTGGACCCCGGCGTGCGGTCCGACTATTAAGGCTTCGCCTCAGCTGCTCTGGAGAGAACTTCAAAGCTCGGGCGGCGAGGCGCAGCGACAAGAGAGCGGCCGCCAACGGCCGCTCCGGATAAAACGGAGAACACGAGAGTGCCTACGATTAACCAGCTGGTCCGCAAGGGCCGCACGCCTAAGGTCAAAAAGACCAAGGCTCCCGCGCTTAACGGCAGCCCGATGCGCCGCGGTGTTTGCACCCGCGTTTACACGACGACCCCGAAGAAGCCGAACTCGGCTCTGCGTAAGGTTGCTCGCGTGCGCCTCAACGGCGGCATTGAAGTCACCGCATACATCCCCGGTGTGGGCCACAACCTGCAGGAGCACTCCATTGTGCTCGTCCGCGGCGGCCGCGTGAAGGACCTTCCGGGTGTCCGCTACAAGATCGTCCGTGGCGCCCTCGATACCCAGGGTGTCAAGAACCGTAAGCAGGCTCGCAGCCGCTACGGCGCAAAGATGGAGAAGAAGTAATATGCCTCGCAAGGGTCCGGCCCCCAAGCGGCCGCTAGTTCTAGATCCCGTTTACGGCTCCCCGCTGGTCACCCAGCTCATCAACAAGGTGCTGGTTGACGGCAAGAAGTCCACCGCAGAGCGCATCGTTTACGGTGCACTCGAGGGTGCTCGCGCCAAGTCCGGCGGCGACCCCGTTGCAGCCCTCAAGAAGGCCATGGAGAACGTCAAGCCTTCGCTTGAGGTCCGCTCCCGCCGTGTTGGTGGCGCCACGTACCAGGTTCCCGTTGAGGTCAAGCCGGGCCGTTCCACGGCCCTCGCCCTCCGCTGGCTGGTTGGCTACTCCAAGGCCCGCCGCGAAAAGACCATGACCGAGCGCCTCCAGAACGAAATCCTGGATGCCTCGAACGGTCTCGGTGCCGCTGTGAAGCGTCGCGAAGACACCCACAAGATGGCCGAGTCCAACAAGGCCTTCGCACACTACCGCTGGTAATACTTCCCGGACGCCGCCGGCTCAACTGAGCCGGCGGCGAACGTGCAGTCCATCCGAAAGGGAGACACCGTGGCACAGGACGTGCTTACCGACCTTAGCAAGGTCCGCAATATCGGCATCATGGCCCACATCGATGCCGGCAAGACCACTACTACCGAGCGCATCCTGTTCTACACGGGTGTGAACCACAAGATCGGCGAAACGCACGACGGCGCTTCGACGACTGACTGGATGGAACAGGAAAAGGAACGCGGCATCACCATCACGTCTGCCGCCGTGACCTGCTTCTGGGAAAACAACCAGATCAACATCATCGACACCCCCGGCCACGTTGACTTCACGGTCGAGGTTGAGCGCTCCCTGCGCGTCCTCGACGGCGCAGTCGCCGTGTTCGACGGCAAGGAAGGCGTGGAGCCGCAGTCCGAGACTGTTTGGCGCCAGGCTGACAAGTACAACGTTCCGCGCATCTGCTTCGTCAACAAGATGGACAAGCTCGGCGCTGACTTCTACTTCACCGTCGACACCATCATCAGCCGTCTCGGTGCCAAGCCGCTCGTCATGCAGCTGCCGATCGGCGCCGAGAACGACTTCATCGGCGTCGTCGACCTCCTCTACATGCGTTCGCTGGTCTGGCCCGGCGACGCCAAGGGTGACGTCACCATGGGTGCCAAGTACGAGATCCGCGAGATCCCGGCTGACCTCCAGGCGAAGGCCGAAGAGTACCGCGCAACCCTCATTGAGACCGTTGCCGAGTCCTCCGAGGAACTCATGGAGAAGTACCTTGAGGGCGAAGAGATCAGCATCGATGAGCTCAAGGCCGGCATCCGCAAGATGACGATCAACTCTGAGATCTACCCGGTCTTCTGTGGTTCTGCATTCAAGAACCGCGGTGTCCAGCCCATGCTCGACGCTGTGGTGGACTACCTGCCGAACCCGCTCGACGTCCCGCCGATGATCGGTCACGATCCCCGCGACGAAGAGAAGGAGCTTACCCGTAAGCCCTCCTCTGAAGAGCCCTTCTCCGCACTGGCGTTCAAGATCGCCGCGCACCCCTTCTTCGGCCAGCTGACCTTCGTCCGCGTGTACTCCGGTCACGTGGAAGCAGGCTCGCAGGTGGTCAACTCCACCAAGGGCAAGAAGGAGCGCATCGGCAAGCTGTTCCAGATGCACGCCAACAAGGAAATGCCCGTCGACGGCGCTACCGCCGGCCACATCTACGCAGCGATCGGCCTCAAGGACACCACCACGGGCGACACCCTGTGCGATCCGGCCAACCAGATTGTCCTCGAGTCCATGAGCTTCCCGGAGCCCGTGATCTCGGTTGCGATCGAGCCGAACACGAAGGGTGACCAGGAGAAGCTCTCCACGGCCATCCAGAAGCTCTCCGCTGAGGACCCGACCTTCCAGGTCTCCCTCAACGAGGACACCGGCCAGACCATCATCGCCGGCATGGGCGAGCTCCACCTGGACATCCTGGTGGACCGCATGCGCCGCGAATTCAAGGTCGAGGCAAACGTTGGCAAGCCGCAGGTTGCTTACCGCGAAACCATCAAGCGTGCTGTAGAGCGTCACGACTACACGCACAAGAAGCAGACCGGTGGTTCCGGCCAGTTCGCAAAGATCCAGATCGCGATCGAGCCGCTGGACACCTCAGGTGGCGAGCTGTACGAGTTCGAGAACAAGGTCACCGGTGGCCGCGTTCCGCGCGAGTACATCCCGTCGGTCGACGCCGGCATCCAGGACGCGCTTAACGACGGCGTCCTGGCCGGTTACCCGGTTGTCGGCATCAAGGCGACGCTGATTGACGGCGCTTACCACGATGTTGACTCCTCGGAGATGGCGTTCAAGATCGCCGGCCGTATGGCTTTCAAGGAAGCCGCACGCAAGGCGAACCCTGTCCTGCTCGAACCGCTGATGGATGTCGAGGTCCGCACCCCTGAGGAATACATGGGTGAAGTTATCGGTGACCTCAACTCCCGCCGTGGCCAGATGCAGTCCATGGAAGATGCCCAGGGCGTCAAGGTTATTCGCGCACACGTCCCGCTGTCCGGCATGTTCGGCTACATCGGTGACCTGCGCTCGAAGACCCAGGGCCGCGCTGTGTACTCCATGACGTTCAACAGCTACGCCGAGGTCCCGAAGGCAGTCGCCGACGAGATCATCCAGAAGAACCGCGGCGAGTAGTCCCCAGGACGCCTCGCAGCAACAAGAAACTCGGGTGCGTCTCCGCCAGCGGAGACACATCTGGTGCAGGCGGCCGGACTCCGGTCAGCTGTAGTCCGGCCAAGCCGGAGTTCGGCCGCCTGCACGAACAGGCTCTAGGCACTAGCATTAGTACCTGAATCTGCAATTTCATCAATCCAAAGCCCCCCAAGTAGACTTACTGGAGTTTCTGCCGCGACAAGCGCGGCCGAAGGGTAAGTCAATTTGAAAACGTTCTAGGAGGAACCTGTGGCAAAGGCAAAGTTCGAGCGGACTAAGCCGCACGTTAACATCGGTACCATTGGTCACGTTGACCACGGTAAGACGACGCTGACGGCCGCCATTTCCAAGGTGCTGTACGACAAGTACCCGACTCTCAACGAGAAGCGTGACTTCGCGTCGATTGACTCTGCTCCCGAAGAGCGTCAGCGCGGCATTACCATCAACATCTCCCACGTTGAGTACCAGACCGAGAAGCGCCACTACGCACACGTAGACGCTCCGGGTCACGCTGACTACATCAAGAACATGATCACCGGCGCTGCTCAGATGGACGGTGCAATCCTCGTGGTTGCCGCCACTGACGGCCCGATGGCTCAGACCCGCGAGCACGTTCTGCTCGCCCGCCAGGTTGGCGTTCCCTACCTGCTGGTCGCGCTGAACAAGGCTGACATGGTTGACGACGAAGAGCTCCTCGACCTCGTTGAAATGGAAGTTCGCGAGCTGCTCAGCTCGCAGGGCTTCGATGGCGACGAGGCTCCGGTTGTTCGCGTTTCCGGCCTGAAGGCCCTCGAAGGCGACCCCGTCTGGGTCAAGTCCGTTGAGGACCTCATGGCTGCTGTCGACGAGTCCGTTCCGGACCCCGTACGTGACCGTGACAAGCCCTTCCTGATGCCGATCGAAGATGTCTTCACGATCACCGGCCGTGGCACCGTTGTTACGGGCCGCGCCGAGCGTGGAACCCTCGCCATCAACTCCGAGGTCGAGATCGTCGGCATCCGCCCGGTCCAGAAGACCACGGTTACCGGTATCGAGATGTTCCACAAGCAGCTCGACGAAGCATGGGCCGGCGAGAACTGTGGCCTCCTGCTCCGCGGTCTGAAGCGCGACGATGTCGAGCGTGGCCAGGTTGTCGTCAAGCCGGGTTCCATCACCCCGCACACCGACTTCGAGGCTAACGTCTACATCCTCTCCAAGGACGAAGGCGGACGTCACAACCCGTTCTACTCCAACTACCGCCCGCAGTTCTACTTCCGCACCACGGACGTAACCGGCGTTATCACCCTGCCGGAAGGCACGGAAATGGTTATGCCCGGCGACAACACTGAGATGACCGTTGCGCTCATCCAGCCGATCGCAATGGAAGAGGGCCTCGGCTTCGCTATCCGCGAAGGCGGCCGCACCGTTGGTTCAGGACGCGTCACCAAGATCATCAAGTAATTACTTGCCGATCTGATGCTTTGCCCCTGATCAGCCAGCCGTATGGCAGTTGACCAGAGGACCGGGAACAGCCCCGCTGCACTTGCAGCGGGGCTGTTCCTTTTAAGTTCCTGATACCTTTGCAGGAAGGGAAGGGAGCTCACCATGGGCTGGTTCATTTTTCTGCTGATCGCCGCGGCGGTTGTCGTCGCGTTCTTTTGGGCGAAGAGGCACTTCCGCCAGGAGATCGAGCGCGCCAAGCGCATTAATAGGTCCAACCGCAACCAGTAGCAGGGCCGGGCGGGGCTCAGGCCCGGCGTGCCCGCGCGAGGGCCTGGTACCAGTAGTACGAGTCTTTCGGCGTGCGCTTGAGGTTCGTGAAATCGACGTGCACCAGGCCGAAGCGCTGCGAGTAGCCTGCCGCCCATTCGAAGTTGTCCATCAGCGTCCAGACGTAATAGCCGAGCAGTTCGACGTCGTGTGCCACGCCCCCGGGGGAGGTCGCCTCCACCGCCTGGCTCAGGTGTGCAGCGAGATAGCTGATCCGGCCGGCATCGGGAATGGGGCCGGTGACGTGGTCCGGTTCGGGGAAGCTCGCCCCGCTCTCGGTGATGTAGAGCGGCGGCAGCGAAGACCCGTACCGGTCCTTCAGCTCCCGGAGCAGGATCCCCAGGTGGTCCGGAGCGACCGGCCAGCCGAATCCCGTGCGTTCGTACTCCGGGAACGCGGCCATATGGAACGGGACTTTCAGCATCGCCTCCGCGGTTGCCGAGGGGCTGTCGACGCCGCGTCCCGTGGCCACCTTCACGGGGTAGTAATAGTTCAGGCCGTAGAAATCCAGCGGCTGGTGGATCGTGGCCAGGTCCGCGTCGCTGATGCTCCGCATTGAACGGAACCACGGCCGGGCGATCAGCGGAAGCCGGGGAAAGCGGCCCAGGAGGATCGGGTCAGCGTAGAGCCGGTTCAGCACGAAGTCGAACACCCTGGCCAGCATCCTGTCTGTTGGCGAGCTGGTTGCAGGCCGGACCGGGGAATGCAGGTTCGCGACCCCGACGGCGCCGGCGACGCCCTGCGCGCGCAGCGCCTGAACCGCCAGCCCGTGCCCCAGGAGCTGATGCCGCACCGACGGCAGGGCATCGAAGAGCAGGCCGCGGCCGGGCGCGTGCACGCCCAGGGCGTAGCCGTTCAGAGTAACCGAGGCGGGCTCGTTCAGCGTCACCCACTGCGCCACGCGGTCGCCGAACCGCTTGCCGGCGGCCGCGCTGTACTCGGCGAACCGTTCCGCCGTCGAACGGTTCATCCAGCCGCCCCGGTGCTCGAGGGGCAGCGGCGTATCCCAGTGGTAGAGAGTGGCCATGGGGGAGATGCCGGCGGCGAGGAGCCGGTCGATCAGGCGGTCGTAGAAGTCCAGGCCGGCCGCATTGAAGCGGCCGCTGCCCTCGGGCTGGACCCGCGGCCACGAGATCGAAAAGCGGTAGGAGTCGATCCCGAGATCGCGCATCAGTTCGATGTCTTCCTCGGCGCGGTTGTAGTGGTCGCAGGCCACGGCGGGGGAGTGCCCATGCAGGATGTTGCCGGGCTTTTCGGCAAAGGCGTCCCAGCCGGAGGGTCCGCGGCCGCCGGCGGCAAGGCTGCCCTCGATCTGGAAGGCCGCGGAGGAAACACCCAGGGTGAATCCGGGGCTCAGGCGTGCGGCGAGGGCCTGAACTGCTACAGAGTCCTGCACAGTCATGCCCCTATCATCCATTCGACGGCGATTCAGGACAATGGCCCTCCGGCAGTGATTGCACTACTGCGACTGCAGTACGTTGCCTGCCCGGCTGCACGGTTGCGCTTGCAGTACTGTGATTGCACTACTGCGATTGCAGTACTGTGGCTGCAAGGCCGTGCAGAGGGGCTGATTCGCTTCTGCCCGCAAATTCCGGCATACTAGATGAGTTGTTCAAGCGCTCTTTCGCGTCCCGATCCGGATAATGCCGGATGCCAGGGTCCAAGTGAGAGACCAAACATAACCCACTCCCCATGGAATTGCGGACGCGTACGTGTGAAAACATGCGACACGCCCGACCGCGGGGGTCGGTTGCGTCGGCAGGCTGAGGAACCCGGATCCTTCCGGATTCAGCTTGTGCGGCGGGTGGTAGTCACGACTTCAAATGCTTCGGCAGCCATACAACTAGTAAGTGAACAGGGCAGCCCTAATCAGGGGAAGCACAGACTGAAAGAGAGTCAGGCGACATGGCGGGACAAAAAATCCGCATCCGGCTGAAGTCATATGACCACGAGGTCATTGACGTTTCAGCACGGAAGATCGTTGAGACGGTCACGCGCGCAGGCGCAACTGTAGTTGGCCCCGTGCCGCTGCCGACGGAGAAGAACGTTTACTGCGTTATTCGCTCTCCGCACAAGTACAAGGACAGCCGCGAGCACTTCGAAATGCGCACGCACAAGCGTCTTATCGACATCATCGACCCCACGCCCAAGGCTGTTGATTCGCTCATGCGTCTCGACCTGCCGGCCGACGTGAACATCGAAATCAAGCTGTAGGGAGGTGCTGAGAGACTATGACCGCAACCCGTAACGTAAAGGGCCTGCTGGGCACGAAGCTCGGCATGACCCAGGTCTGGGACGAGAACAACAAGCTCATCCCCGTCACTGTGGTCCAGGCTGACTCGAACGTCATCACGCAGCTGCGCAACGCAGAAACTGATGGCTATGTCGCCGTTCAGATCGGCTACGGCCAGATCGATCCCCGCAAGGTCACCAAGCCGCTGGCTGGTCACTTTGAAAAGGCAGGCGTCACGCCTCGCCGCCACGTCGTAGAACTGCGCACTGCAGATGCTGACTCTTACGAGCTGGGCCAGGAGCTCTCCGTAGAGCTCTTCGAAGCCGGCCAGAAGATCGACGTCGTTGGCACCACCAAGGGTAAGGGCTTCGCCGGTGTTATGAAGCGTCACGGCTTCCACGGCGTTGGAGCTTCCCACGGTGCCCACAAGAACCACCGTAAGCCCGGTTCTATCGGTGGCGCATCCACCCCGAGCCGCGTCTTCAAGGGCATGAAAATGGCCGGCCGCATGGGCGCCGTTCGTCACACCACGCTGAACCTCACGGTCCACGCGGTTGACGTCGAGAAGTCGCTGCTCCTGATCAAGGGCGCCGTTCCCGGCGCCCGCGGCCAGGTCGTACTCGTACGCACCGCCGTGAAGGGAGCCTAGTTCAATGACTAGCACTGTCAAGGTTGACCTGCCTGCAGAGATCTTCGACGTACAGACCAACGTGCCGCTGCTGCACCAGGTCGTCGTTGCCCAGCTCGCTGCTGCTCGCCAGGGTACCCACAAGACCAAGACCCGCGCCGAGGTTTCCGGTGCAGGTCGCAAGCCGTTCAAGCAGAAGGGCACCGGCCGCGCCCGTCAGGGTTCCATCCGTGCTCCTCACATGACCGGTGGTGGCGTTGTCCACGGCCCCACGCCGCGTGACTACAGCCAGCGCACCCCTAAGAAGATGATTGCTGCTGCACTGCGCGGCGCACTCTCGGACCGCGCCCGCAACGGCCGCGTCCACGTCGTTGCTGACCTGGTTGCCGGCTCCACGCCGTCCTCCAAGGAAGCACTGGCAACCCTGCGCGGAGTTTCCGAGCGCAAGAACCTGCTCGTTGTCATTGAGCGCGCCAACGATGTTGCTGCACTGTCCGTGCGCAACCTCGAGGAAGTTCACGTTCTGTACGCAGACCAGCTGAACACCTACGACGTTCTCGTTTCCGACGACGTAGTCTTCACCAAGGCTGCCTACGAAGCATTCGTTGCTGACAAGGTTGCAAAGAACGAGGAGGATGCCAAGTGAGTGCAGCCACCATCAAAGACCCGCGCGACGTCGTGCTTGCACCCGTTGTCTCGGAAAAGAGCTACGGCCTGATCGACGAGGGCAAGTACACCTTCCTGGTGGACCCCCGCTCGAACAAGACCGAGATCAAGCTGGCCGTGGAGAAGATTTTCTCCGTCAAGGTCGAATCGATCAACACCATCAACCGTGCCGGTAAGCGCAAGCGCACCAAATTCGGCTGGGGTACCCGCAAGAACACCAAGCGTGCAATTGTGAGCCTCAAAGAAGGCACTATCGACATCTTCGGCGGTCCGCTTTCATAGCGGAGACCACTTTAACGAGGAAATAAATTATGGGAATCCGTAAATACAAGCCGACTACCCCGGGCCGTCGCGGCTCGAGCGTAGCGGACTTCACTGAAATCACGCGGTCGACGCCGGAAAAGTCGTTGGTACGTCCCCTCCCGAAAAAGGGTGGCCGTAACAACTCCGGTAAGATCACGACCCGTCACAAGGGTGGTGGACACAAGCGCCAGTACCGTCTGATCGACTTCCGTCGCCACGACAAGGACGGCGTCAACGCCCGCGTTGCCGAAATCGAGTACGACCCGAACCGCACGGCTCGGATCGCCCTCCTGCACTACGTTGATGGCACCAAGCGTTACATCATCGCCCCGAACAAGCTGTCCCAGGGCGACTTCGTAGAGGCCGGCGCCGACGCTGACATCAAGCCCGGCAACAACCTTCCGCTGCGCAACATCCCGGTCGGTACCGTAATCCACGCAGTCGAACTGCGTCCGGGTGGCGGCGCCAAGATGGGCCGCTCCGCCGGCGCATCGATCCAGCTCGTTGCAAAGGAAGGCCGTTTCGCCCAGCTGCGTCTGCCTTCCGGCGAAATCCGCAACGTTGACGTGCGCTGCCGCGCAACCGTCGGCGAGGTCGGCAACGCCGAGCAGTCGAACATCAACTGGGGCAAGGCCGGCCGTATGCGGTGGAAGGGCGTTCGCCCGACCGTCCGTGGTGTCGCCATGAACCCGGTTGACCACCCCCACGGTGGTGGCGAGGGTAAGACGTCCGGTGGACGTCACCCCGTCAACCCGAACGGTAAGCGCGAAGGCCGCACCCGCCGTCCCAACAAAGAGAGCGACAAGCTTATTGTTCGTCGCCGTCGTACTGGCAAGAACAAGCGATAGGAGCCTGGACACATGCCACGCAGCCTGAAAAAAGGTCCTTTCGTTGACCAGCACCTCTTTGTAAAGGTAGCCAGGGAAAACGAAAAGGGCACCAAGAACGTCATCAAGACCTGGTCCCGCCGTTCGATGATCGTCCCCGACATGCTCGGCCACACGATCGCCGTACACGACGGACGCAAGCACATCCCCGTGTTTGTCACTGAGTCGATGGTCGGGCACAAGCTCGGCGAATTCGCTCCCACGCGGACATTCCGCGGCCATGTCAAGGACGACCGTAAGGGCAAGCGCCGCTAGGCGCCTGCACTTACGTCAAAGACGAGAGAAGGAAAGCAATGGAAGCCAAGGCAATTGCGCGTCACATCCGCGTAACGCCTATGAAGGCCCGGCGCGTCGTCAACCTTGTTCGTGGTAAGCAAGCGAATGAGGCTCTGGCAATTCTGAAGTTTGCCCCCCAGGCAGCTTCGGAGCCGGTATTCAAGGTAGTTCAGTCGGCAATCTCCAACGCCCGGGTCCTCGCGGACCGCGACGGCGTGGCGTTTGACGAAGGTGACCTCATCATCAGCGAAGCGTTTGTTGATGAAGGCCCGACCATGAAGCGGTTCCAGCCGCGAGCCCAGGGTCGTGCATTTCAGATCAAGAAGCGCACGAGCCACATCACCGTGGTAGTCGCTACCCCGGAGAAAGAGGAGGCTCGCTAAGTGGGACAGAAAGTTAACCCGCACGGGTTCCGACTCGGCATCACCACCGATCACGTATCGCACTGGTTCGCCGACAGCACCAAGGCCGGCCAGCGGTACAAGGACTTCGTTCGCGAAGACATCCGTATCCGCCAGCTCATGTCCACGGGCATGGAGCGCGCCGGTATCGCCAAGGTCGAAATCGAGCGCACCCGCGACCGTGTCCGCGTGGATATCCACACGGCACGTCCGGGCATCGTCATCGGCCGCCGCGGCGCTGAAGCAGACCGCATCCGCGGCGAGCTTGAGAAGCTCACGGGCAAGCAGGTTCAGCTGAACATCCTCGAGGTCAAGAACCCCGAGATGGAAGCCCAGCTTGTTGCCCAGGGCGTTGCTGAGCAGCTGACTTCCCGCGTGGCTTTCCGCCGTGCGATGAAGAAGGCCATGCAGTCCGCACAGCGCGCCGGTGCCAAGGGCATCCGGATCGCTTGCTCGGGTCGACTGGGCGGCGCAGAAATGTCCCGCTCGGAGTTCTACCGCGAAGGCCGTGTGCCCCTGCACACCCTGCGTGCGAACATCGACTACGGCTTCTACGAGGCCAAGACCACCTTCGGCCGCATCGGCGTGAAGGTCTGGATCTACAAGGGCGACGTCACTGCCAAGGAACTGGCTCAGCAGGCAGCTGCTGCTCCGTCCCGTGGCCGTGCCGGCGACCGCCCGGGCCGCCCGGGTGGCGCCGACCGTGGTGACCGCCGCCGTCGTCCCGACCGCCCCGCAGCCGAGGCAGCACCTGCCGCCGAAGCTCCGGCTGTCGAAGCCGGTGCCGCAGGCACGGCACAGTCAGTAGAAGGAGGACAGGCTTAAATGCTTATCCCACGTCGAGTCAAGCACCGTAAGCAGCACCACCCGGGTCGTTCCGGCGCTGCTACGGGCGGCACCCAGGTCTCCTTCGGTGAGTGGGGCATCCAGGCGCTGAGCCCGGCCTACGTCACGAACCGTCAGATCGAATCTGCCCGTATCGCGATGACCCGCCACATCAAGCGTGGCGGAAAGGTCTGGATCAACATTTACCCGGACCGTCCGCTGACGAAGAAGCCGGCCGAAACCCGCATGGGTTCCGGTAAGGGTTCTCCGGAATGGTGGGTCTCAAACGTCAAGCCGGGCCGGGTTCTCTTCGAACTCTCCGGTGTCAGTGAAGAGGTAGCTCGCGAGGCCCTGCGCCTGGCAATCCACAAGCTGCCGTTGAAGGCACGCATTGTGCGTCGCGAAGGTGGTGAGTAGAAATGGCAGTAGGATCCAAGGAACTTGCATCCGCACAGCTGGACGGTTTCGACAACGAGCGTCTCGTTGAAGAACTCCGCAAGGCCAAGGAAGAGCTGTTCAACCTGCGTTTCCAGTCCGCCACCGGTCAGCTGGAGAACCACGGTCGTCTGCGCGCGGTAAAGAAGGACATCGCCCGCATCTACACCGTTCTCCGTGAGCGCGAGCTCGGCATTCGTGCCGAGGTTGCCGCACCGGTTGTGGAAGCCAAGGAAGAGAAGAAGTCCAAGAAGGCTGCAACCAAGAAGGCTGAGAAGGCTGAAACGGTTGAATCCGAGGAGGATGCCAAGTGAGTGAAAAGGACGAGAACGTGACGGAAACTGTTTCCGACGCAGCCAAGGCTGACGAGCGCGGTTACCGTAAGACGAAGCGCGGCTACGTCGTCTCGGACAAGATGGAAAAGACCATCACTGTCCAGGTCGAAGACCGCGTGAAGCACGCCCTCTACGGCAAGGTCATCCGCCGCAACGCCAAGATCAAGGCTCACGACGAAGAGAACAGCGCCGGCATCGGCGACCTCGTGCTCCTCGCCGAGACCCGCCCGCTGTCCGCTACCAAGCGGTGGCGTCTGGTCGAGATCCTCGAGAAGGCCAAGTAACACCTGCACCTCGCTGCCTGGTGATACAGCAGAAGCCCTCGTTCCCCTTTGGGGAGCGGGGGCTTCTGCGTTGCCCGCAGCCGCCGCAGCCGGCAGCCCGCGGGCGGCGGCAGCCGTTTACCGTGCTCGTCACGCGGAGCAGCCTTTGGGGGCTTACGACGCCGGCGGGCCGGGTTCCCGGGATGCGCGGCGGCGGGCGGGCTCACAGCCTGTCCGGCGTAACGGCGTAACGGCGTCGCGGCTGCGGGGGAGGGGTGTGCAGCGTCCATGGCTGTGATATGGGGATACGCCTAAAACGTGCTAAGATTTTGAGTTTGTATGGCGCCTTTTGCGCGCCGTCATCAACCTCGTAAACAATCGTGCCACGGCATAGTGCCCCCTTGCGCCCCGACTCGTCGGGAACCGCCTGGGAAGCAAATGTTTTTGGCA
>NZ_KI914951.1:16781-24221 GCF_000520575.1 Arthrobacter sp. I3 | reverse complement strand
GCCACGGTCGTGCTGTATCTGTGGAACCTCGGCGCCTCCGGCTGGGCAAACGCGTTCTACTCCGCGGCGGCCCAGGCCGGGTCGCAGGATTGGGCGGCCTGGTTCTTTGGCTCCTCCGACGCCGGCAACGCCATCACCGTGGACAAGCCGCCGGCGTCGCTGTGGGTGATGGGCCTGTCGGTGCGGATCTTCGGGCTGAGCTCCTGGAGCGTCCTGGTGCCGCAGGCGCTCATGGGGGTCGGCACGGTCTGGCTGGTCTATCTGGCCGTCCGCCGGGCCGCGGCCCCCGCCACGGCCGACGCCGGCCTGGCCCACCGCGCGGGGCTTCTCGCTGGTGCGGTCATGGCCCTGACACCGGTGGCCGTCCTGATGTTCCGGTTCAACAACCCCGACGCCCTGCTGGTGTTATTGATGACCGCGGCCGCCTACGCCGTCTTGCGCTCCATCCAGGACGCGCGCGTGCGCTGGCTGCTGTTCGCCGGGGTGCTGCTGGGCTTCGGGTTCCTCACCAAGCAGCTGCAGGTCCTGCTGGTTGTCCCCGGTTTCGCCGTGGCCTACCTGCTCGCGGCGCCGGCAGCGGCGGGCAGGCGCATTCTTCACCTGCTCGGTGCGGGCGCGGCGATGGCCGTCGCCGCCGGCTGGTGGCTGGCCGCCGTCGAACTCATTCCCGCGGCGGACCGCCCGTACATCGGCGGCTCGCAGAACAACTCCATCCTGGAACTGACCCTGGGCTACAACGGCCTGGGCCGGCTGAACGGCGATGAAACCGGGAGTGTGGGCGGCAGCAACGGCTGGGGTACCCCCGGGCTGTTCCGGCTCTTCAACAGCGAGTTCGGCGGCCAGATCGCCTGGCTGCTGCCCTCGGTGCTGCTGCTCGGAGCGGGGCTGCTCTGGCTGGGCCGCCGCGCGCCGCGCACCGACCCGGTACGGGCCTCGGTGATCATCTGGGGCTCCTGGGTTGCCGTTACCGGGCTGACGTTCAGCTTCATGGCCGGGATCATCCACCCGTACTACATGGTGGCGCTGGCGCCCGGGATCGCCGGGCTCGCCGGGCTCGGCGGCGTCCTGCTCTGGCAGCGGCGGAACCAGCCCGTGGCCGCCGCCGACCTCGCGGTGGCGATCGTGGCGGCCGGGGCCATGGCCGCCGAACTCCTGGTCCGCACCGCGACGTACATGCCGTGGCTGCGCTGGGTGACGCTCCTGGGCGCGCTCGCCGCCGCCGGCCTGGTCCTGGCCGCCGCGGCCCCGGGCGCCAGGGGGGCCGCAGGGATGAAAGGAATGGGGATGATGGCGTCCAGGACGGTGGCGCGGACGACGGCGGCGCTCGCCGTCGCCGCGGCCCTCGCCGGTCCGCTGGCCTACTCGCTGTCCACCGCGGCCACGGCCCACAGCGGCTCGATTGTCAGCGCAGGCCCGGCCGTGTCCGGACGGGGCGGGGCCGGGATACCGCCGGCCCTCGGCGGCGCGGCAGGAGGCGGCTTCGGCGGTGCCACGACGGCGAACGGCACTGGCACAGGCGCTGGGACAGGCCGCGGACCAGGGGCGGGCGGAATGGGCGGCCTGCTCGGGGCCAGCACGCCGTCGGCGGCGCTCGTGGCCGCGCTGCAGACAGATGCCGGGACCTACACGTGGGCCGCCGCCGTCGTCGGATCCAACAACGCCGCCGGCTACCAGCTGGCGACGCAGCTCCCGGTGATGGCCGTGGGCGGGTTCAACGGCACGGATCCCGCGCCGACCCTGGCGCAGTTCCAGCAATACGTGGCCGACGGCAAGATCCACTACTTCATTGCCGGGCGCATAATGCAGGGCGAAAGCGGAGCCAACGATGCCGCGCAGATTGCCGCCTGGGTGCAGGACAACTTCACCGCCCGGACCGTGGGCGGGACCAGCGTGTACCTGCTGGCCGGGTAGGCGGGCGACGCCGTCGGGTCCGGGCCGGGCGGCGGCGGGGCTAGAAGGTGGGGGCTAGAAGGCGAAGGACAGGGTGCGCAGGCCGGCGCCGGTGACGTGGGTGGTCACGGCCACCCCGGAGTAGTCGGGAATGTGCAGCACACCGTCCGGCAGTTCGCCGGCATTGGGCCCCACTGCCACGGTCCGGACGCCGGCGGCGATGCCCGCGGCAATGCCTGCCGGGGCGTCCTCGAACACCACCGCATCGGCCGGGGCGACACCCAGCAGGGAGGCCGCCCGGAGGTATCCCTCAGGGTGGGGCTTGCCCCGCATGACGTCCTCCGATGTGACCGAGACGGCCGGGACGCCGATCCCCGCGGCTGCCATCCGGACCCCGGCCAGGTCCCGTGACGCGCTCGTCACCAGCGCCACGGCATCCGGCGGCAGGCTCGCCAGCAGCTCCGGCGCGCCGGGCACCGGAACAATGCCCCGGGTCTCGGCCAGCTCCATCCGGCCGAGCTCGGCCGCGAGGGCCTGGATGTCGGAGCCGGCCGGGGCAAACCTGCGGACGGTGTCCATGGCCTGGACGCCATGGGAGGAGCGCAGGATCTCGCCGATGTCCAGGCCGTAGCGGGCCGCAAACGTGGTCCACACCTGCTCCACGATGCTGGTGGAATCCACCAGCGTGCCGTCCATATCGAACAGGACGGCGCGGGCCGTCAGGGTGGTGGTGCCGGAACGGGATGGAGAGCTCATGCCTCCATCCTGCCGCATGACCCCGGGTCAGCCGGCCGCGCGGAGCCTACCGGGATCAGCCGTTGGGCCGGTGCGGGATGTACTGCACCGCCCACTTGTTGCCGTCGGGGTCGGCGAAGTGGACAAAGTGCCCCCAGTCCTGGACGTCGACGTCGCTGACGTCCACGCCGTTGTCCTTGAGCTGCTTGTGCGCGGCCTGGATGTCGCTGACCACAAGCTGCAGGCTGGGCGCGGTACCGGGCGGGGCGTCGTTGAGGCCCTCGCCGATGGCAATCGAGCAGCCGGAGCCCGGTGGCGTCAGCTGGACGAACCGGAGGCCCTCCATGGGCCGTTCGTCGTAGTCGGCGTTGAAGCCCACCTTATTGACGTAGAAATCCTTGGCCCGGTCCACATCGGACACCGGCACAAACACGAGTTCAAGTTTCCAATCCATGGCGCACAGGCTAGCGCGGTCCGCGGCTGCGCGGAAGGGATCCTCCGTGTTGCGCCTCGGCGGCGCCGCTCCTAGCCGGCGATGCCGTACAGGCGGTCTCCGGCGTCGCCCAGGCCGGGCACGATGTAGGACTTCTCGTTGAGCTTCTCGTCGATCGAGGCCAGCACGATCGTCACGTTGGCCTCTGACAGCTCTTCCTCCAGCTTGGCCAGGCCCTCCGGGGCGGCAAGCAGGCAGATGCAGGTGACGTCGGAGGCGCCGCGCTTGAAGAGGAACTTGATGGCCTCGCGCAGGGTCCCGCCGGTGGCCAGCATGGGGTCGAGGACGAAGATCTGCCGGTCCGTGAGGTCCTCGGGGAGGCGCTCGGCGTAGGTGATGATGTCCAGGGTCTCTTCGTCGCGGGCCATGCCCAGGAAGCCGACCTCGGCCGTGGGGACCAGCTTGGTCATGCCCTCGAGCATGCCCAGCCCCGCCCGGAGGATCGGGACCACCAGCGGGGTCGGCTTGGTGAAGGCGGTGCCGACGGTGGTGCTGACGGGCGTCTCGATGGTCACCGGTTCGGTGCGGACATCTCGCGTGGCCTCGTACGCCAGGAGCGTGACAAGCTCCTCGGTGAGCTGGCGGAAGACCGGGGACGGGGTGTTCTTGTCCCGCAGAACGGTGAGCTTATGGGCGACCAGCGGGTGGTCCACAACGAGAGTGCGCATGGGTCAAAACTATCACCCGGATGCTGAGGACCGTCCCGCGGTGCCCGGAGTATCGGCGTCGTTCGCATCGGCCGTTTTAGTGCCGACGGCATCGCCGTCGGCACTCCCGTCGGCGGCGCCGTCATGAAGGTGGGCGGGGTGCTCGAAGGTCGGCGCGGCGCCGGCGTGTTCCCGGTGCCGGAGCACGTGGAAGAGCCGGTGGGCCAGGATCACGATCCCCACCCAGGCCAGCCCGATGACCCACCCGATGATCACATCGGTCATCCAGTGATGGCCCAGGTAGACCCGGCTGAGGCCCATCGCGACGATGAAGATCACACCCGCGGTGATCAGGCCGATCCTGGCGCTGGTCCGCTTGATCTGCAGGCAGGCCAGGTACACCACGAGTGCGATCACCACCGTGGTGTTCAGCGTGTGGCCGCTCGGGAAGGACGGCGAGTTCTCGTAGGGCGGCACGGCGTCTGCATGGTCGGGGCGGGTACGGCCGATCAGTTTCTTGCCCACGGACGTGGCCGTGACCGAGACGGCGGCGGCGCCGCCGATCAGGATCAGCGGCCGCCAGGTCCGGGAGGTGTAGATGAGCACTGCCGTGAGGATGCTTGCCAGGATGGGCATCCCGATGCCGCCGCCGATGTTGGTGAACCCGGTGACAAAGGCGTCGAGGCCGGGGCTGCGCAACTGCTCCATGAACGCCAGCGTCGGCTTGTCCAGGTTCGCGAGGCCGGCGTCGTCCACCACGTTGTCGTAGACTTCGGCGCTCACCAGGGCCAGGATCACCACCACCACGCCGCCGACCAGCATGGTGATCCAGAGGGCCGCGTAGGGCACCACCCATTTGCCCCAGCGGTGCGCCAGCCAGTTCTCTGTTCCGGTGGTCACGGCCGTCTCCCGACTACTTGACAACATTAACTACATGGGCCTTTAACTGCATGGGCCGCACAGCCGAGCTGCACAGCATGCTTAGGGTCGAAACTATCATTGACCCATGACTGCCCCGGAGCCCCGCCATGCCCAATGGATGAGCCTTGCCCTGGCGGAGGCCCGGAATGCCCTGGCCACCGCGGACGTGCCGATCGGCGCCGTCGTGATCGGACCGGACGGTTCCGTGCTGGGCGCCGGGCGAAACGAACGCGAGGCCCTCGGGGACCCGACGGCCCACGCCGAGATGGTCGCCATCCGGGAGGCAGCCGCTCGGTTGCGGGCGCACCGGGCTTTGGAGGGCAAGGGCGACGACGGCTGGCGGCTGGAGGACTGCACCTTGGTGGTGACGCTGGAACCCTGCGCGATGTGCGCTGGAGCGATCGTCCTCGCCAGGATTCCGCGGGTGGTGTTCGGTGCCTGGGACGAAAAGGCCGGCGCCGCGGGTTCCGTGTTCGACATCCTCCGCGAGCGCCGGCTCAACCACTGGGTGGAAGTGGTTGCAGGCGTCCGTGAGCAGGAGTGCGCAGCGCTGCTGCGGGACTTCTTCGCCGGGCACCGCGCCTGATCCGTTCCGGCTAGCTTGTGCCGCCGGCAGATGACGCGCCGGCCGGTGCCGCGGAGGCTTTTGCGGAAGCCGCGAGCCCATCGATCCGCTTCTGCCGGGAGGCCGGAGAGTCCAGGCTGAAGGCCCGGAAATCACCGAGGTCCTCGCGGATCCAGGCTTCCACCTCGGCGATCCGCTGCGTCACCGCGGGCGTGGGGCCGTGGAACAGCCAGGGCACGATCCGTTCCTGGGCCGGATCGTATTGCCAAAGTCCGATGATCCGGCCGCGGTCCAGGATCGGGTGGTCCGGGAGATCCGCCTGCAGCGCGAGCGACCCCAGCGCCGGCTTGTGCAGGTCCTCCTCGGCCAGCAGGTCCGCCGCGTTGCGGCGCAGCAGGAACAGGGAATCCGTTCCTGCCAGCAACTGGATCTGTTCCCCCGCCGGCTCCTCGAAGGCGGCGAGGCCGCCGAGGTCCTCGGGCAGCATCCACAGTGGGTCCCCGCCGGCAGCATGTGGCCCGGCCGGTGCTGTGGACAGGGCGGTGGGCACCTCGACGGCGCCGACGGCGGCGAGCGCCGCCTTGCTTTGCGCCACGGTGAACCCCGTGAACCACTGCGACTGTTTGAAGGTGGCCCCACCGGTCCAGCCCAGGTAGCGGCGGATCAGCTCGGTGCGCGCATCCACGTCGTCAAGATCGCTCGGCGGCAGGCCCCAGGGCTGGTAGGCGTAGCGCTGCTGGTCCAGGCGCCCGTTCGCCGGGACCCGGCGGATCCGGCCGTCCGACTGCAGGATCCCCAGGGCGGTGGGCAGAGTGGTGGTGGCGCCCTTTTTCTTGCCTTCCTCGCCAAGGTTCCGCACTGAATCGCCGAGCTCGTCCTTGAGCTGCCGGGGATCCATGGGCCCCTCCGCCTCGGCGAGGGTGTGCAGCACCTGCTCTTCCAGCAGCGTGATCTCGCCGCGGTCCACGCCGAGCCGGCCGACCACTTTGAACGCGGACTCGGCCGCGTCCCGGCCCAGCTGAAGCGCCCAGGCGAAGTCTTCCCGGCCCAGGACGTAGGTGCAGCCGCGGGCGACCGGGAGTTCCAGGATCCGGTGGGCGAGGACGTCGGCGTCCACCTGTTCGCGGCGGATGCCGGCGCGGGCGAAGAGCGTGAGGTAGGGGTTGGCGCCGCCCACGGACCGGGCCCAGCCTGCCCGGGCGAGGACCTGCTCCGCCGTGCAGCCGGCCAGCGAGCCGTCCAGGCCCTGCCGGTGCCAGGACCATGCCCGGAGCCGCTCCGGGGTCAAGCTCTGCGGCTCCGGCAGGTTGACTGGCTTTTCTACCGACGGCGATTGCGTGGCGACAGGGTGGGTGCTCATGGGCTCATTCTCCAACAGCTTCTCTGTCAGCGGTATCAAGAAGCCGTATCAACCCGCGCCGGATGGTTTCTGGCCGTCCCGTTTCACCGGGTTCCGCGGGGTCCGTGAGGTGCTGTCGGTTCCGTCGGTTCCGTCGGTTCCGTCGACAGGAAGCCCAGAACGGTCCGGGCGGTGGCGTCCCAGCCGGGCAGCCGGCCCTGGGCGGCCGCTGCCGCCTCCCGCCAGCGGTCCCTGAGGCCGGGGTCGTCCAGCCAGCGGCGGAGCAGGTCCGCCAGCGGGGCGGGGTCCGTTCCGAGCCCGACGGCGGCGCCCGGCAACCCGGGCCCCGGAAAGTCCGGCGGGCTGTCCGGCGCCGGAAAGGCCGCCGGTTGCCCGGGCAGGGTGCCGGCGGCGAGCGCCTCGACGGCTCCGGTGCCCTCGCGCACCACCACGGGAATGCCGCGGGCCAGCGATTCGGTGACCACCAGGCCGTAGGTTTCGGCCCGGGAAATCAGCAGGCTGAGATCGGCCGCATCCCATTCAGCATCCAGTGCCGGGCCCCGGAGCTCGCCCGGGACGCGGATCCTCCCGGCCAGGCCCAGGCGCTCCACGGAGGTCCGGAGCTGTGCGGCATAGGCCGGATCGGCGGTGTCCGAGCCGATGAGGGACGCCGTCCAGGGCACATCCGCGAGCCGGGCGAGCGCCTCCAGCAGGAGCGACTGGTCCTTGTTCGGCAGCAGGGCCGCCACGGCGATGAGGTGCGGAGCGCCGGTGGACCGGCTGCCGGCCGCGAGCGGCGCGGGAGCGGTCCCGGGCAGGGCCACCCGGAGGCCGTCGAGGCCGTGGCGGG
>NZ_KI914951.1:0-16681 GCF_000520575.1 Arthrobacter sp. I3 | reverse complement strand
GAACCGCTCGTGCAGATGACGCCGACAGCGGCCCGCAGGGCCCTGCGTTCGCGCTCCGGGTGGTCCGGCAGGGGCATGTGCAACAGGATCCAGACCCGGTCCCCCGCCGCAGCGGCCGCTTCCAGCTCGTCGGGCGCACCGCAGGCGAGGAGGCTGTCGACCACCGTCACCGTGCCCCAGATGGCGGCACCGGCAGTTGCGGCACCGGCAGTTGCGGGGCCGCCACCCCCGGCCCGTCCGCCGTCGGGCCCCGCATGCAGCAGCGTGGCCAGGCGCCGCCGGTCCCCCGCGCTGCCTCCCGGCCAGTCGCCGTCGAGCGGGCAGGTTTCCACCGCGGCACCGAGGGCCGCCAGTTCGACGGCGAGCGCCGCGTTGTAGACGTTGCCACCGGAGTTGTGCCGGACGTTGCCGGGCACCACAAGACGGATGTGAAGGCTGGCCGGCGGCATCTGCGGCGCCTAGCGGGCGTCGAAGTCCAGCGAGTAGCTGGCCCAGGCATCGGGGGTCTCGCGCAGGGTGACGTCCAGCCCGGCGAGGTCGCGCCCGTCCGTGCCGACGCGGATCTGGGCGGCGACGGCGTCGGCGATGTACCGGGCGAGGGCTTCGGTGGTGCTCAGCTTGCCGGAGAAGTCCGGGTGCTCGTCGAGGTTCTTGTAGTTCAGCTCGTCCAGGATTTCGTCCACCGCGTCCCCTGCCGCGCCGATGTCCAGCACAATCGCGTCGTCATTGAGCTCACGACGGCGGAAGGTCACCTCGGTGACGAACGTGGCCCCGTGCAGGCCCTGGGCCGGGCCGAAGACTTCGCGCGGAAGGCTGTGGGCGATCATGAAGTTGCGGCGGACGGTCAGACTAAACACGGGCTACCTCGTGGCTTCGGTGGGCTGGTCGGTGGATGTGAACTCGGTGGGCTGGTCGGCGGATTGAGCGTCCCAGGACGGGTATTCGATGACGTGGCACAGGGCGTCCAGGTTGCCGTCGGCGAGGCGCTGGACGACGCCGGGCAGCTCTGCGAACGTCGAGGAGCCGGTCAGGAAGACGTCGAAGACCGGATCCTGGAGCAGGGACACGGCGAGCGCGAGACGCTCGGCGTTGGTGCGGCGGTGCCGGCGGGCGCGGGCCACCATCCCCACCTGGCTAGCGCGGATGGTCAGACGGCGGGCGTGGAAGTCCTCCCCCAGTGGGAGGGAGATTTTCCGGTCGGCGTACCAGGACATTTCGATGATGTCGCCGTCGTCGCCCACCAGCTGCAGGCTTCGCTGCAGCCCTTCCTGCGAGGCCGAGCAGTGGATCACGATGTCGCAGTCAGGGAGGGCATCGTCGGGGTGGCTGAAGTCGACGCCGAGGGCGTCCGCGAACGCCCGTTTGGCGGGGTCGACGTCGATCAGTTGCAGTCGCGCGAGCGGAAAACCGGCCAGGAGCTTGGCCACCATGCCGCCGACCAGTCCGGCCCCAATCACGGCCACGCGGTCGCCCAGGCGGGGTCCGGCCTCCCAGAGGCCGTTGATCGCGGTTTCCACCGTGCCGGTGAGCACCGCGCGGCGGGCCGGGACGCCGTCGGGAATCACGGTGAGTGATTCGACCGGGACGATGAAGCGGTCCTGGTGCGGATAGAGGCAGAAGACGGGCTTCCCGGCCCAGCCCTCCGGTCCGGCCTCGACCACCCCCACGGTGAGGTAGCCGAACTTCACCGGGTACGGGAAGGACCCCTCCTGGTTGGGGGCGGCCATGGCGCCGGCGACGCACGCCGGGACGCTCGCGTGGTGGACTACCAGTTCGGTGCCCTTGCTGATGCCCGAATACAGGGTCCGGACCAGTGCCTCCCCGGGTCCGGGGGCGGGCAGGTCCTCGCTGCGGAGCTCGCCTTGTTCCGGGCCGACGGTCCAATAGGCGGTGGCCGTGGCGTGCTGTTCAGAAGTCGTCATTGTGCTTACGAATCTAGTGCCCGGGCTGTTCGCGGGGAAGGGTACCGGGTTCCGGCGAGTCGGCGGGCAGGGGCCGTTGGGGCTCGTTTTGTGGATGGGCGCCTTGCTCCGGTACCCTAGTCAGGTTGGTGACGTGTCCGAGCGGCCGAAGGTGCAACACTCGAAATGTTGTTTGGTGTAAAAGCCAACGTGGGTTCAAATCCCACCGTCACCGCCAAATAGCGAGGCCCCTGCTTCCCTTTGTTTACAAGGGAAGCAGGGGCCATTGCTTTGCCCCGAAGGGACTCGTTGGCAGGGAATTTGCAAACTTAACTACGGCGCGTCCGGCCAGCCAACAACCTTACGGTCGACCCCGACGTCCAACCTCGATGTCCGGCCTGCAGCGTCTGACAAGCCGTGACGGCCTCACGCCGCACCGGGATGATCAACGGGGCTGCGTCGGAGGCCTCTGATCTGCGAGAAGAAACCCTCGTATACGCAAATGAGCCGATTAAGAGTACGGCTCTTTCGGGGGTTTCTGCGGGCTATCAGCATCTTCGATGCTCGCAGGTCAGGGCTGTTTTCCGCTGTCATCCTCTTTCGTCCGTTGCCATCGAACCTGCGGGATAGATGCGGGGTTCGGCGGCAGTCTCCATCGTGGGCAGGGTCTAGATGGCGTGCATCCACTGCGCGCAATGCATTCTGTTCGGGAGCACGGCCCGAGAGCACCCGCCGACCATCAAGTTTATCTAAGTTAAATCGGCGTGGCTTCGCGTTCGATTGGTCTGCGGATCTGCGGACGCCTTGCTGGTGTAGGCCTCATCGACACCAAGCCGCTCGGCAACGGTGGACCCGAAAGCCAGGGCGCGCCCAAGGTCCCACGTAACGTCCGTTATCGGTATTCGAAAATGGCCGGCGGCTGCAATTGCGGATTGCGGTGGGCTACGGCCTGATGCTGGAGCTCTGGTTCCTGCTGTCACGCCCGGAATTCAGGGCCCCGTTGATCTGTGATGAGCGCAGCAGCTGATAGCCCGCGGTCACGCCAACGGTGTGAAGATCAGCTGCCCTGCGCGCCGGATCAGGAGTCCTGGTGCACCTGCTCGACGGAGGCGTCAGCGGATGGGATTCTAGACCAGGGCAGAAGACGGGCAGCCTTGGCTCATCGGTCTGTTGCCCCGGGACACGTCAAGGCCATCATTTGGAACTGAGGTAAAGAAGTGAATTCCACAGCTGCAATCCCTGTTACCGCCGTTCGTGTGGCCGAGCTGCTTCCCGAAGGCGAGCCGATGCCGGTCTATGTGCACATCATTGACCACCCCGATGCGCGTGTGCTGGTGGACACGGGCATGACGCAGCTTCATCCCGCGGTCGCCGACATGGATCCCCGACTTTACCCGTTGAAGGAACAGGACTTCGACATCCAAAGTGTCGACATCGTCGTCAACACCCACCTGCACTTCGACCACTGCGGAGGCAATCACCTCTTCGTGGGCAAGCCCATCTACGTCCAGCGTCAGGAACTCGACGACGCCCGCAACCAGAACGACTACACCATCCCTGAATGGGTGGACCCACCCGGGATGCACTACATTCCAGTCGACGGCGAGTTGGAACTGCTCCCCGGGCTACGACTCCTTTCAGCGCCAGGCCACACCCGGGGCTCACAAGTCGTTGTCATCGACGGAGATGAAGGCCCGACGATCATCGCTGGAGACACGGCAGTCTGGTTCGACCAACTCGATAACCCCCGCACGGAGGGCCAGCTACTCGTGCGTTCTCTAAACCCTGCAATGGTTTGGCTCACGCACGAGCACAAGCCATGGACGCCAGAAACCAAAGCCTCTCGATGAACAGCCAACTAGAGTGAATTCGGTGCTCGGCCACCTTGACGGAATCTGCATTATCGGCTCTTGCACCTAACGGTGTAGAAGCAGCTGCAAGAACTTGCCGCCGTGAGCGACGTGGATATTTCTCTGGTCAATGGAGGTTGACTTGGCGAGCCGCACTTCGAGTCCTAACCGGGCTCTGAAACATGCGGGTGGCGGTCCGTGGACCGCCACCCTGGGCGCGAGTACTGTCCCTCCGGTCTTCGACAGCAATTCGGACTTGCCTCCGCCCCCGTGAAGATGGCCACCAGCCCCTCGACGCGGAACGGGCATTCGTTCCTCGTCACCAGTGTGATTACGATCTGGGACGTTTGCGCGGTGCGAACCCATGCTCGCCTGATGCGTAATCAGCGACGGGCGGCAGCCTCGTCGATTGGGGTGTGTGCCGCCGTCTCGGGCCCGACCCGGAACACGCGAAGCTGCAATGCCAAGGTTGAGTAGTAGCCCACCAAAGTCACCAACTCAAAGAGCGTGCGCTGGCCGAGTAGTTCCTCTGCCTCATACCAAGCGGAGTCATCAAGGTCTCCGTCGAGCAGTGCCGCGGCTGTCCGCCCGACCAGCGATTCAACTCCGTCGAAGGGTGTCATATCTTCACGCTGGACCGCGTCCAGTTCGTCCTGACTAAATCCGAGGGCCCGCGCTACGGCCTCGTGCGACTCCCGTTCGAAGGTTGAACGTTGGCGAGCGGCGACAGTGAGAATGGCGAGTTCGCGCGCCCGATCGGGGAGATCGGTTTCATAGCGCAGCGCGGCACCGAGCGCTTGAAGCGCCATCCCCACCGACGGCGACAACAGGAAGTCCCCGAACGGCCCCCTGAGACGGCCTAAGTCATCCGTCAGGGCGAAGTGCTGAGGACCCTGGGCCCGGGAGCCCTGCGTGATGGCTTCATAGAGTTTCTTCTGGTCCGTCTTCATCTGATCCGGCCGCAGACTATCCGTGCGTCGCAGCATCTTAGGCATTGACTCCGTGGATGGAGCTTCCAACCCGCTCCTCCATTTCTGCACCCAGGGGCACACCAGTACGGTCGCGGACCAAGAGGGTGGCGATCAAGGACACCACCACCATCACTTCCAGGTAAACCGTCACGGCGCCGGTAGACCCCGTGGCTTGCACCAGGGCCTGGGCAATGGTCGGAGCGAACGCACCGCCAACGATCGCGCCCAATGCGTAGGCGATGGAAACCCCGGAAAAGCGCACCGTCGCAGGGAAGATTTCGGTGTAGTGCGCCGACAACGGGCCGATGACCATTCCCAGGCCAACAGTCACCAGGGTCAGCCCGGTGAAGAGGCCTAGGGTCGAGGCGGTGTTCACCAACGGGAAGAGGACAAGCAGTGCGGCGGCCAGCAGGAGCCATCCGAGGAGCATCGTTTTACGGCGTCCGATCTTGTCAGAGAGCCCTCCGCCAATAAGGGTAAAAATCAGCCAGGAAACAGCCGAGGCAGCGACCACCCAGAGGACCTCCCCGGCGTTCAAACCAACAGGGCCCGCAGGATCGGTGGCGTACCGCTGGATGTAGCCGCCGGTGGTCATGTAGCCGGCAGCCTGGCTTGCGGAAGGAATCAAGGCTGCCAAGAGGACCAGGCGCCAGTGGTTCCTGAAGAGCTCGACAATCGGCGCACGGGCTTCCTTCTTGCGTTCGGCCAGTTCGCTGAACACCGGGCTCTCGTCCACCCGACGTCGAATGTAATAGCCAATAACGATCAGCGCCACGGAAAGGATGAACGGTACGCGCCATCCCCACTCGAGGAAAGCGTCACCGGGCGCGATCAGGGTCATTGTGGCCAACATGCCCGATGCGAGCAGCAGTCCAAGGGGGGTGCCAATCTGCGGCGATGCTCCGAAAATTCCGCGCCGGCGGGTAGGGGCGTGCTCAACGGCCAGAAGCGCGGCGCCGCCCCATTCGCCTCCCGCCGAGATGCCCTGCAGGATCCTCAGAAGGACCAGCAATATCGGAGCCACCAATCCGATGGAATCGAAGGTTGGCAACAAGCCGATCAGTGTGGTCGAAGCACCCATCAGGACCAGGGTGGCCATCAAAACGACGCGTCGGCCGTAACGGTCACCGAAATGCCCGGCGAGGAATGCACCGAGCGGTCGGAACAAGAAGCTGATGCCAACCGTCAGGAATGCCAGAAGCGGCGCTGCGGCTTCTCCGGCGGGTTCGAAGTAGACCTTGGTGAAGATCAGGCCCGCGGCGGTGGCGTAAAGGAAGAAGTCATACCACTCGATGGTGGTGCCGGCAACGGTCGCGAAGACCACGCGTCGGCGTTCCCGGGAGCTGCTGCGCAGCTCGGGCCTGATCACCGATGGTGTCCGTTCTGTCATGTCATGTCCTTTCACAAGTCACATCTTTGTAGAGGGGAAATCATAAGTTTCGCAGAGCAGAACACGTTCCGCTCAAGGGAATGTCGACACGCTACTTGAGTGTGAGTCGCAGCACAACCCCCTCATGCCGCTCCACAAAAGGGATTGCCTTCTCCGAACCAGAACTGCTATCGTCCTCGTAACATCCGCAGAGCAGAACAAGTTCTACTCAACGGAACAACGCATAACCGATTTATTCAGATGTGGAGTACCTAATGTCGTGGGGCGCAATTTCCGAAATGGGACCGGTATCAATCCGGACCTCCAACCTTGAACAGTCCGTCTTCGATGCCACACAGATCCTTGGTCTCCGGGAGACCGAGCGAACCGACGGCGTCTCCTATCTGGGGGCCGCAGATGTGCACCATGAACTGACGTACGTCGAGTCCGACGTCGACGGCTTGGAAGCCTTGGGACTCATCGCCGCGAACGGCGATGCGCTCAGGGATGTCCGACGGCGGGTAGAGGACGAAGGCTTCCTGGTCGTCTCAGAGAAGCCCAGCGGAGAGGGCGTGGAGGACGGCTTCACGTTCATCGGCCCGGAGGGCTTCGCCTTCGAAATTTCCTTGGGCCTACAAAAGGCCGGCGTCGCACCCAAGGGTTTCGGCCCGAACCGTTACGGGCACTTCAACTTCCACCCGCAAGATCATTACGGGATGGTGCAATTCCTGACCAAGGTCCTCGACTTCCGGATTTCCGACGTGATCGGCACCGGAGGTTCGAGGGGCTACTTCCTGCGCTGCAACACCGAGCATCACGGCATCGCCGTACTGCAAGGGCGCGGCACCTTCCACCACCACGCCTGGGAGGTTCAGGGCGTCAGCGACCTCACCAAAGCCGGAGACCGCCTCCACGCCCTGGGACGGGAGCTGCTTTGGGGGCCGGTCCGGCACGGCGCGGGCAACAATATTGCCTGCTACTACAAGGAACACTCGGGAAACGTGGTGGAGCTTTACACGGACATCGAACAGATTTATGACGACAACCGCGAACCAGTGGTGTGGGAAGACGGCGAAGTGTGGTGGAACCAGTGGAATGACTACCTCCCCGAAGGATTCCGCGCCCTGGGGCTGGCCCCAACCCCGTCCAAGTACCGCCAAAACACGCAGCTGGTGGGAGGACGTTAGGCCATGAAGTTTGTTCGATTCACCAGTGAAGGCGCGCTGCCCCGGGTTGGCGTCGTCGTGGACGACACCTACCGGGCCATCGATGGCCACCATGACCTGCTCGACTTGATCCAACAGGGCGAAGAAGCCCTGCGGAAGGCGGGCGAACAGGCAATCCGGGCGGGCGCCGTCGTCGATCCTTCAACGGTCCGTAACCTATCCCCGATTGCCACGCCGCCCACCTTCCGTGACTTCTATGCCTTTGAACAGCACGTCAAGGCCGGCCGGGAGTCGCGGGGCCTGGAGATGAATCCCCTCTGGTACAAAATCCCGGTCTTCTACTTCTCCAACCCCTACAACTTCAAGGGCGAAGGCGAGATCCCCATGACCCCGGGATCTGAACGCTTCGACTTCGAGCTCGAGGTGGCCGCAGTTATCGGCAAGGGCGGGCAGGACCTCACGGCCGAGGAAGGGGAAGACGCCATCATTGGCTACAGCATCCTCTGCGACTGGAGCGGCCGCGATATCCAGCACGAGGAAATGCTCCTCTCGATGGGGCCCGTGAAAGGCAAGGACACAGCGACGTCCCTTGGCCCCTGGCTGGTCACCAAGGACGAGCTGGAGCCGTACCGGACGGCAGCGGGTTTTGACCGGGCCATGTCCCTCAAGGTCAATGGCGCCGAATACTCCCGGGCCAACTGGGCGGACGTCCACTACTCGTTCGGGGAGATGGTTTCCTATGCGAGCCGCGGTACCGAAGTTCGCCCGGGTGATGTCTTCGGTTCAGGCACCTGCGGCTCGGGCTGCATTCTTGAGCTGAGCCGCACCCACGGCGAGGGTGAGTTTCCGTGGCTGCAGGCCGGTGACGAGGTGCTCATCGAAATCGAGGGCCTTGGAATCCAGCGCACCACGATTGCCAAGACTCCGGAGCCGGCGTCCTTCCGTCGTCAGGGGCTGGAGTAGGAGATGGAAGCAGCCACGAGCTATGACGTCGCGATCGTCGGCTATGGCCCTGTGGGCCAGATCCTGGCCACGCTGCTGGGGCGTCAGGGTTGGTCGGTCCTGGTTCTGGACAAGCAGGCCGGCCTGTATCCCCTGCCCCGGGCCTGCCACCTGGACCATGAGGCGATGCGGATCCTGCAGGCGATGGGGATCTCGGAGGAGATCAACGCAGCCATCGTTCCTGCCCGCGAGTACCTGCTCCTCCGCGCCGACCTGAGTGTCCTGTCCAACCTGCCACGTGGCTGGGAAACTCCAAGCGGCTGGGAATCCTCTTACCACTTCTACCAGCCGGACATCGAGGGCATCTTTGACGCGACGGCCAAGTCGACTCCGGGCGTGGAAGTGCGCCAGTCGACTAACGTGCGGACAGCGTCCGACCTCGGAGACCGCGTGGCGTTGACGGTCGACGGCGGCGAGGAACCTATCTTTGCGCGTTTCGTTGTGGGGGCGGACGGCGCCAACAGCCTTGTCCGGGAGCAGGCAGGGATCGCGAGGGACAACCTTGGATTCGAAGCGACCTGGGTGGTTATTGACGTGGAAATGAAGGCGTGGGCCAAGGCCCCTGGTGTTCCGGATACCGGCCAAGTCCTGGATCCCGCGCAGCCTTCGCATATGGCCTGGTTGGGAGGTGACCATTACCGCTGGGAGTTCATGATCGTCGATGGAGCCGATCCTGTGGAGGCGGCAAAGCCGGAGAACGTCTGGCCCAAGCTTCGGCGATGGATCACGGAGGACACGGCAACGCTTCTACGGTCTACCACTTACACGTTCCAATCCTTGGTGGCCTCCACCTTCAACCTGGGCCGCGTGTTGCTGGCCGGTGATGCTGGGCATCTGATGCCGCCTTTCATGGGCCAAGGGATGATCAGCGGCATGCGGGATGCAATGACGCTGTCCTGGATGCTCAACAAGGTGCTTAAGGGCACTGCTCCGGTCGATTTCATGGACGCCTACACCGAAAGCCGGCGGCCCCACGTGACGGAGTTCATCGCCGAGTCGGTCCGTGTGGGGCAGATGGTCTGCGAGACGGATCCCGCCAAAGCAGCGGAACGGGACCGGAAGCTGGAGGCCCAGAGAGAAGCCAATCCGCCGTTCCAGCCGCAGCTCGGAGCCGGGTTCGTGGACGGCCCGCTGGGCGGCCGGCTAGCGGTTCAACCGCGCATTGCAGGTTCCAAGGGCGCCCTTTTGGACGATGTCCTCGGCTCCTCGTTTGCGTTGGTGACGGTTCACCCGGACGTGCAGGGCGGCTTGTCGGCCAGCGCGAGGCGTCATCTGGAATTGCTGGGTGTCTCCATTGCCGCTATGAGCGCGCAGTCGGCTGAACCCTCCCCTGAAACCAGGAGCCTCGTTGAGCAAGGGAGCCGCTTCGCTGACTGGCTGAGTGCCGCCGACGCCGATTGGGTGTTGGTCAGGCCGGACGCGTATGTGTTCGACGCCGGCAGGGGCACGGAGGCCTTGGAGGAATCCATTGACAAGCTTCTCGCGTACATCACCCGGGAGTCACCGTTGTCGGCCGGAAAGGAAGAGGACACCATGCTTGTGGGAGGGACCGTCCATGCGTAATGCCGGCACGGTCCATGGTCTGTCTATGCTGGCTACAGACGACCCACACACGAAGAGGCTGAGTCCCATGAACGTCACCGTCCCCGAGGAGTCCTCGACGCATCCGGCATACCGGTATCCGATTGAGTCGGTTGAGAATGCCGCCCGCACCCTCCTCATGCTGCGTTCGAGGTCCAGCATCCGCATCGTAGACGTCGCTGAAGAACTTGGTGCGGCACGGTCAACGGCGCACCGTATGGTCTCCACACTGGCTCAGGCCGGATTGCTGGAACGCCACTCGACGGATAGGTCCTTCGTCGCGGGTCCGGCGTTGATGCAACTGGCGCAAGCGCTGACAAACAAGGGCGACATCCGGACTGAGATCGAGCCGACCCTTGCCTGGCTGGCGAGACAGACCGAGGAGACTGCCCACTACCTGGTACTCAAGGACGACCAGGCGTTGTTCCTTGCGTGCGTGGAAAGCCCACACATCATCCGCGCTGTCTCAAGAGTGGGACATCGCCTTCCGGCCCACATCACCTCGGCTGGAAAGTGCCTTCTGGCGGCTCTTCCTCCGGAAGAAGTGGATCGAATGTTTTCCGGGGAACGGAGCTGGACCGCCGGCACCGATCTGGCGATCCACGACCGCGACCACCTGCTTGCCGAGCTCGCCCAAATCTCCAACCGCGGTTGGGCCCTGAACAACGAAGAAAGCGAACCGGGAGTCATCGGTGTCAGTGCTGTAGTCCGCGACGACAAAGCAGAAGTCCTGGGCGCCGTCACGGTCTCCGGGCCGGCGGAGCGCATGCGACCCCGGATCACCGAAATCGTTGCAGCAGTCCGAACGGCCACGGACGACTTCCGTATCCACAGGGGCTGACGGTCCCCCGCCTTCAGCTCGAGAGTAACCGCGCGAAGACCGCGCTATTTCCTGACCAAGACAACGTCGTCATATAACCCGCGCCGTAAAGGCGCGCAGGAGGAAACTCATGAATGCCATGACCACGCCGGCAGCCACCACCGAACGGACCTCGCCCATCCATTGCGGAGACCTTTACGGCAGGGAAGCATATGCTCAGGTTACGGAGACCGACCAGGAGCTGCGGGCCTTCGTTGAAGGCGCTGAACTACCGGTCCTCATGGTCGCGCTGGCCGCGGCGCTGAAGGATATCTCGCTACTGGAGCCTGATCTCTCCCCGCCTTTGCCGCCAATGGGCGCCACGACGCAGCCCCACGGAGGGCTTGATGAGGACCAGATCGCCCGTGGCCGGCACATTGCCTTCGAAGGGCTGCGGCGCCTGCGCGATGAAAACATCCGGACCGTGGGCGAACTTACCGCTGAGCACGCCGACGACATCCTGGACTGGTTTACCGGCGGGCGCACCAGCTCGGATCCGAGCTGGGCGGGAGAGATGCAGCATGAGTTGCCCAGTAGCCCCAAGGGGAATGGCTCGGCCAACTGGTCTTTCGAGGAGCTTTCCCAAGGACGAACTTTCGACACCCTGATTGTTGGCGCCGGCGTCTCCGGCATCGCTGCAGCATACCGGCTCAAGGAAGCCGGACTCCCCTACACCTGGATTGAATCCTCCCACCGTGTTGGGGGGACGTGGTGGAAGAACCACTACCCCGGGGTCCGCTTGGACACCCCGACCTATGGATACAGCTTCTCCTTCGCGCAGCGCGATGACTGGCCTCATCAGTTCGCTAGAGGCGAGGAAGTCCTTGAATACCTGGAAACAGTGGTGGCGCGCGCAGAGCTGGCCAACGGACTCGAACTTCATACCTGGCTGGAGAAAGCCGAGTTCGATGAGGTCACCAGGACCTGGACAGCCACCACCAAATCCACAGACGGGACCCGCCAGACCCGCCGGTTCAACGCCATCATCACCGGCGTCGGCCAGCTCGATCATCCCCACATTCCAACGTGGCCCGGGCAGGAGGAATTCACGGGAGCGCAGATGCACTCGCAAGAATGGGACCACGCCGTGGACCTGCGCGGCAAGAAGGTTGCCGTGATCGGTACCGGTGCCAGCGCCTACCAAATCATCCCTGCAATCGTAGACCAGGTGGCGAGCCTCCACGTCTTCCAGCGCAGCGCGCCCTGGATGCTGCCCGCCGCGAGCTACCACGAGCCGATGTCAGAGACCGCTAACTGGCTGCATTCCAAGGTTCCCCACTACGGCAAGTGGTTCCGCCTCTGGGTCACTGCCCTTGGCATCGAAGGGCGCATCAACGTCGCCACGGTCGAGGCGGGGTGGGACAAGGCTCCCCTGAGCGTCAGCCCCAAGAACGAGGCCTTCCGCCAGGAGGTCATCCGCCGCATGGAGCTTCAATACGAAGGCCGTCCGGACCTGCTCGAAAAAGCAATTCCCAACTACCCGCCGTCGGCCAAGCGCCTGCTCCGCGACAACGGCGTCTGGGCTGCGGCGCTCATGTCACCGGTCACCACAGTGGTGTCATCCGGGCTGGAGTCGTTCACCCCGACCGGGCTGGTAACCGGCGCCGGAGAACACGTCGATGTGGACGTGGTGATCTACGCAACCGGGTTCCGACCCTCCGACTATCTGGACCCCATTGAGATCGTTGGACGTGGCGGCCTGGAAATCCACGACTACTGGCAGGGAGATGCAAAGGGATTCGCGGGAATCACGGTGCCTAATTTCCCCAACCTGTTTATGATGCTGGGACCCAACACCACCGGGGTGGCCGCCGGCGGCCTGCACATCATGATGGAGCGCGCCGCCGAGTACGCGGTTGAGGCAATCCACCAGCTCCTCCTGCGGGAGACGGCTGCCCTTGACCTGAAACAGGAAGCACTTGACCGGCATATTGAGTGGGTGGACGCCGAGAACCGCCGCATGACGTGGGGCCAGCCCTATGTGACCAACTGGTACAAGAACCGCTTCAACAGGGTGTCCCAGGTGTGGCCTTTCACGACCACCGAATACTGGCGGATCACTGAGAACGTCGAGGCTGACGACTACGAGTTCTTACCGTAACTGATGCACGAAATCCCAAGACCCACCTGCCCGCGTCAAACAATCATTGACGCGGGAAGGTGGGTCAACTTTCATGGGAAGTGCCTAAGCACCGGTGACGGGAAACCTCTACCCCAACACCCGTACTTCCGCTTCACGGACCGGCTCCGACCGGACCGCGTCAGCGTCAATGACCAACGACCGCGGAGCCTCGGCGTCGTAGCGGCTGCTTTCGGCCACTCCGCAATGCAGGAACCGGCAAATCAGCTCCCGCATTGAAGCAGTCACCCGGGCGGTTTCCGTCTCCGAGGCGTTGACCATCATCGGGGAATCGCCCCAGCGGTCGGTGCCGTCAAAGATGAACGCGAGTGGGAAGCAGTGGGCTGCGTATGCGCCATCAAGCTTGCTTCGGTGATCGAATCGGACCACCTGGGCCGGCACAGGTGAGTGCGCGGCGATCTCCAGGGCGGGGAGGCGGAACTGGGCCAGTGTCGCGGCTCGAACCATCCGGAGGTAAGCATCGGGCTCTTCACCCTCGGTCACCAGCAGTTCCGCGGCCAGGGCAGGATCTTGGAAGGTTCGCTCAAGGAACCCGTCCACGCCCGCATCGGAGAACTGGTCCCGCGGCTGGTTGCGCAGGAACGCTGCGGACTCTTCAGCGGTGGTGAGGATGAGCAGGGCTTCGGTGTGGATCCTTCGCGCCGAATCCGCGTACCTCACCAGGTCACCCGGAGCCTGCCCTGATTCCGCAGGCATGTACGGGAACGGCCGAAGACCTGCCCTTGCAGCCTCCTGGGCTTCAAGAAGTGCCGGAACAGGAGCATTCTCCAGGCCGGACCCCAATGCCTCAAGAACGGCAGCACGATGGTTGAGCCAGACCTCTACGGGCAGGGGCGCCAAGCGGGGCATGCTTATCAACAGGGTCTGCGCTGCCCAACCCCGCACTGACGGGTCCGTGCTCAGGGCATAGGCGTACCAAGCGCCGGCTGAATCCCCGGCCAAGGTGACTTTCCCGGGTCTCCGCCAAAGGCGCTGATGTTCTCCCGCACCCAAGCCAGTGCGGCGTGAAGATCACGCAAAGGTTTGGTGGATTCCGAGGGATCCCCGAGCGAGCCGAAATGCCCTGTCACCCCGAGCCGGTAGTTGACGGTGACTAGAACAAAGCCGCCGGTCCGCACAAGATCCGGCGAGTCGTACCAGCGGCACTCCCCGGAGCCGGTGGTGAAACCACCACCAGGGATATAGAACAGCACGGGCGTCCCATGCCCTTGGTGAACTGGGCGGGCATCGGCCAGCCAATGAGCACCAGGCGGCACCTCAGCCCGCCGCCGGCCCTAGCTAGACCGACGCTGCCGGACATGGCGCTTTGAGCGCAGGCAAGGGCGTGTCGATCGTCCGCCAACGTACCCTTCTGAGCATTTACTGGTAACCGTGCATATTCAGTTCCAAACTAATCGGTGATGCTCCGGATGGTCTTCGCCGCGGGCTCACCATTGATCGAGAAGTGACGGCCTCGCTCCTGGCGGCCATATCTGTGAGTCGATGTCGAAATGACCACGCCAGCCAATGTTGTCTGTGAGGGTGGCCTGGCTGAAGTCGTTGTTGGCGATGTCGTTTCGTCTACCGGCGTCATGCTCGTGCTCCGGCACGGTTCCAAACCAGTTGCAACCGTCGATCTTTCCGATGAACCTGCAATTGACCAGGTCGGTCTCGGTCGCGTTGTGCCCGTTGAATTTGCACTGGAGGAAATCGCAGTTTTCGAAGCGCGAGGCCATCATGTTGAAACCTCCCAGCCCCTTGAACCGAACTCCCTGGAACACGCAGTTTCGGTAGATGCTTGGGCGTGCCGCCAACGACCCTTGCGCGGAAGTGCCGTGCTCATTAAGAATGCCGCCGCCTTTCTGAGTGAAAGTGCAGTTGTCGAATTCCGACCAAGTGACCGTTAGATGCATCCAGTCCAGCGGGATGGTTAGGCCTGTCACGTGCGCCCTGTGGAAAAAGAGGTCTCGTAGCCCGGAAGCAGGGTCGACCGGGACGGCGTCCAGATCGAGAGCATCAACCTTGCCTTGGAGTTGCAAAGCCCCGTATGCCGGCAGGTCGGTTGGCTTCGTGTCTCGCCACCACTTAGGCGAAGGAAGAATGCGCATCCTCCGATATAACCATGATTAAACAGGCGTGACCCTGCTGGGTGAACCTGTCGCTTTGATGTACTAGCTGTGTCCTGTTATCCGGGTGAGGTCGCGTAGCGGGACCATGGTTCGGCGGTTGCTGCGGCGTGCTTTTGGGTGACCTGATAGCTGTAGCCGAGCATCTCGGCCGCGATGGGCGCGGGAACTTCCGTGACGAGTGCGCGGAGGGATGCGTTGCGTGCGCCCAGAAGGTTGATGCCGATTTCCCGGAGCCGTTCCATGAGGGTGTTGGGATGGATGTGTTGCCCGGCGCGGTAGCCGGGGAACAGCCACAGGCTGCCGGAGCTGCTGCCGGTGCGCATGTTGGGGCGTGAGGCCATGTGTTCTGTGAGCAGTGAGACGAAAGGTTCGGGTACTGGGGATGGATCTCCTTCGCCTAGTGACAGGCGGAGGCCCTCGGGAGTGAGGATCACATCGGTGCTTTTCATGGCGGCGATCTTCACGACTGGTTGGGCGTAGAGCAGCAGGAGAGTTGCGGCGACTCGATAGGACAGGGTGTCGACATCGTCCGTGAGGCAGGCCTTGAGCATCGCGAGCCGCTGTGCCTGGCTTAGAACTGGCACAGTCTTGGCCTGCCGGAAGCCGATGGTGATGTCGGTGCAGGTCCTGTTCTTTACCGCCCAGACAAAAAAGGTTCGGATGGAGTGTCTGGTGGTGGGCCCGTCGGCCAGCCATGCGTCGACGTCGGCCTGAACGCAGGAGGCGACAGTCCGTCCGTGGGTGAGCTTGAGCCAGGTGAGGAATTTGAGGGTTTCGGTAATTTCCTGCTTTGCGCTGTGCACCGGGCCACGGGTGGTTTTCCCGTCTGTGGAGAGGCTCCTGATCCGTCGCAGGTGGTGCCACCGGGCGAAAGACTCGACGGGCCGTCTGACCTCGGCGTCATCAACGTCCCCGAGCTTGCTGGTGAGCCAGCGTTCAAAGAGAGCGAGGTAGTGGTCCCGCCCTGGGAGTAGCTTGTGGTGGGTGAGGAGGCTGCGCATGTGTTCCACTCGCAGGCTGTCTGGTTCCTTATCCAGGGCCTCGTGGCTGAGCGGGATCTCGCCGGCGGCAAGTCGTTCGAGCAGGTCGCGGACGCCGGTTTTGCGCAGCCAGGTGAGTATGCTCTCGGGCCGCTGGGCTCCGCAGAGCGCGGCGAGCAGTTTCGTCGCCGCCGTTTCCGGGCCTAGGGACTCGTCGACGCGCAACAGCACCGTGAGGTCGTCCCGTAGCGAGCAGCGGGCGCAGGTGTCCTGGCGGTAGTGCTCGGTTTCCGTGCCGCAGGTCCCGCAGTGGTAGTCCTGCGTGATGCCCGCGCAGTCAACGCAGACGGGTGCGTTACCGTGGGCCGGGGATCGTCCGGGGAGCATGCGGTCCGTGCCGCAGCCCGGGCAGGGGCCGTGCGTGCGCATGGCTGCGGTGAAGCAGGTCCCGCAGATCCTGCCTTCGGGCCAGCTGGCCCGGTGCCGGCCGGCCGCCCTCGAGCACCTGTCACAGGTGAACGCTCCTGTGGTGCGGGGGCGGCCGCGCCTGAAGGGTCGCGGGGTGATCTCAGCCGTCATCGCGGATCACGCGGGCGCGTTTGGGCCGGATGGTCTTGTTTAGGTCCACGACGTTGGCGTCGGAGGCGACCTTACGGACCTTGGCATCTGTTGCCGTGACGGTGACGAGGTCCTCGGGTCCGCAGGAGAAGATGTCGCAGAGGGCGGCGACCATCATGAGTGAAACGCGTTCCGG
>NZ_KI914950.1:8310-24775 GCF_000520575.1 Arthrobacter sp. I3 | reverse complement strand
AGGAGCCCCAGGAGCCACGGGTTGCGTGAATAGGCAGCCACCACTACCAAGACGAAGAGCACAGCAAAGCAAGCGGCGGCCGCTTTCTTTTTCGGGGACAATCGCCTAATTCTGCGGAGAGCTAGTTGAAATTTCATTAGCAGGCCATCCTAAACGGGCGGTGTGATGGTAGGTGCGGAATGGGAGGGAACCGGCACCCGGGAGAAGTAGCTGCGCATGACATCGAGCCGGGGGGCGCCCTGCAGGTTCGGCGGGGCACCGATCTGCGGCGGCGGCCGGAACCCATCCCACTGCTCAGCCACACTCTGCAGGAATATGCTGTCCTCCGGATTCCAAGTGTGGCCGCCATGCGAATCGGCTCCGGAGTGCCGGTGCATCATGTAGTTCTGCCCGTGGGAGCGGTAGATGAGTCCGCCGGCTGCCTGGACCGCCTGCAGGAGGCAGCGGTCCACGGCGCGGTGCACCGGCCGCCAGCCCCCGAGTTCGCGCAGCTCGTCCCGGCCGATCATCATGGTGCCGCCGGCCACATGATCCGAGTACTGCTCACCGAGCGGCGGACGGCGGGTGGTGATGTCCAGGTTTTCCAGATACACAAACTCAACCTGCGCCCCCACCAGGGTGGCACCGCTGAAGCCTTTGGCGTGGACGAGGTCCCGGAGGTGGTGCACGCCGTACCAGTCGTCGTCGTCCATCTTGCAGATGAGATCGCCGCTGGCGGCGCCGACGCCGGCGTTGAGCACGTCACCAAAGATCACGTCCGCGGGGACAGAGACAATCTGCAGTTGGCGGGAATAGCTTTCGACGGCGCGCCGGACCTCGGGCAGGTCGGCGTCGAAACCGTGCAGCACAACCACAACTTCCACGGCATCCCAGCTCTGGCGTTCCAGCTGGTCCAGGGCGGATGCCAGTTTCTCGGGGCGCCGGGTGGCCAGGACAACGCTGACGGAAGGTGCGGGACGGAGCGGCTTCCCGAGCTGGCCCAGGACGTTGTTCCAGACGGCGCGGGGACTGTAAAGGTCCAGCGCGGTCCGCCGGAGGTCGATCGACTTGGATTCGCGCAGTACCGGCGCGTCGCCGGTGTCGAACGCCTCCATCCGCTTCAGCAGCGGCTCGCCGAGCATCTCGCGGACGGGGGCGGACAGGGAGCGCGCCAGCGTGGGAACGCCGCCGACGGCGAGTTGGGACAGGCGCCGTGCCAGCTGCCGGTCCAGGCCGTCAAAGCGGGAGCCGTCGATTTCTACGTAACTGTGCGGCCGAAGCGCTGCCAGCCCGGATTCTCCCAGCGCTTTTCCGCCGGCTAGCTCGTGCGGTTCCAGCGTGCGGACCGGCTTGTCCGAGTACGCGAGGAAGCCCAGGGGCGAGATGACAGCGGTATCGACCGGGGGCAGGGCGTTCGCTGGCGGGGTCCAGATTGGCGGCGACACCCGGGCCGGCTGGTCTGCGGTTTGCCGCGCGAACTGCTGCTCGAGCTCCGGCGCGCTCTTGGCGCCACCGAGCACGACGTCCACGGCGTAGATGTCGTCCGGGTCAGGGCCCAGCAGCTGGTCGGTCATGAAGCTGCCCAAGGCGTCGCCGGCGAGCCAGGCTGTGTCGGCCGGGTGCGTGATGCCGACGCGCAGTCCGCTCAGAACCGGCCCTGGCGCAGCAGTAGAGCAACAGGCCAGTGCGGCAACGGCCGCCGAATGGACGGTGACCCACTTGCCGCCCTCAACCACCACGGCGAAGCCCAGCCCGGGAATGGTAAGGGCCGACATGGAGGCCTTCAGCTGTAGGCTACGGGGGGTCCAGACGGAGCATTCGGCGGTCGGGAAATAATCCTTGACCACGAGCACGACCCGATGAGCCCTGCCTTCGCTGCGGAACATTGGCAGAAGTTGCCGGGCCTCGGCCAGCGATTCGGCCAGTACCACGTAGCTGTCCCACCAAAGCTGGTCCGCGGGGACAGCGTGTTCCCAATCGGACCTGCGCTGGGGATCGCGGCGCTGCCAGTCTGTCCGCGCATAGTCCAGCCCCAGTGACAGCGCCAGCTGCGCCACAGAGTGCTGTGGCGGTCCAACCACCACACTTTGAATCTGCATGTTGCTAGTACCCCGGCCTGCCGGCGCGGGCCTTGAGCCGGCCAAGGATGTACGCCGGGCCCTTGCGGGCAATCGCCCGGGCCCGCGAGATCCCGCGGTTCGGGGCGAGGCCCAGTTCCAGCCGCCGGCGTTCCATTTCGGATTTCTTGAGTCGCGATTCGAGGTGACGGATCTGCTGCTCGTAGTCCACGCGGGTTGCGTGGTCTGCAAGGTCCCGGACCACGATGTTCAGGTCCAGGGTGGCTGCGGCACCCTTCCGCAGGTGGAGCTTGGGCTTGGGACGGCGGAAGTCGTGCAGGCCCAGGGCGCTACCGGAAACCCACCGCCCCGCCCGCCGGCGCGCAGACCGGCACGCCCCAACCAGCCAGCCCGCGCAAACGCGGCCACCGCGGCAACCGCACCCCCGGCGAAGGCCGCATGGCCGCGCTGCTGCTCTCCCCCACCATCCTGGTGCTGGCCCTGGTGATCGTGTACCCGCTTCTCGCCGCGGTGCACCAGTCCCTGTTCCGCGCCGAATCCGGACTGGACGCGGACGGCTTCGTCGCCGACGTCGAATCCTTCGTGGGCCTGGCCAACTACGCCGACCTCTTCGTCGGCGAAACCGGGCGGCGCTTCCTCAACGCGCTCGGCAACACCACGTTCTTCACCATCACCACCGTGTTCCTCGAGACCGTCCTGGGCCTCTGCCTGGCCCTGGCGATGAACCGCGCCTTCCGCGGCCGGTCCTTCCTGCGCGCCAGCATCCTGGTCCCCTGGGCCGTGCCCACCGCCGTCTCCGGCCTGCTGTGGCGCTGGATCTTCCAGTCCGATGGCATCGCCAACACCCTGCTCGGCAGCGAAATCCTCTGGACCGCCGAGGGCAACGCCTCCCGCGCGGCCATCATCATCGCCGAAGTCTGGAAGACCGCCCCGTTCATCGGCCTCCTGGTCCTCGCCGGCATGCAGGTCATCCCCGGCGAAGTCTACGAGGCCGCCAAGATCGACGGTGCCGGCTGGTGGCGCCAGCTCGGCTCCATCACCCTCCCGCTGGTCAAGCCCACCCTGCTGGTCGCCGTGCTGTTCCGCATGCTCGACGCGCTTCGCATGTTCGACCTCCCCTTCGTGCTGATCGGCCCCGGCAAGGAATCCGTGGAGACCCTCTCCATGCTGGCCTGGGACGAATCCAACCAGCTCCGCTACGGCTCCGCCTCCGCGTTCGCGATCATGCTCTTCCTGTACGTCGCCGTCGTCGCGATCGTGTTCGTGAAGGTGCTCGGCGCCGACGTCACCGGCGCCAAGGAACTGAAGCTGATGTCAAAGAAGTCCCGTTCCAAGGCACCCCGCACCCGGGCGAACACTGACCGGGCAATCGCTGAACAGAAGAAGGCCGGGGCCACCCGATGACCATCTCCGACCTCCGCAACGCCGCCACCGACTCCGGCGCCCCGGGCGCACCCGGCACCGTCGCACCCGACGCGACTGCCGCCGTCGGCCGCTCCGGTAAGCCGAAAGCGCCGCGCACCTGGCGCTCCTACTCGGTGTACCTGGGCCTGGCGCTGATCTTCGCCTACTGCCTGGCGCCGTTTTACTGGATGCTGGTCTCCAGCCTCCGCCGCACTGCCGACATTTTCGACAACACCCTGCTCCCGGCCCCGTTCTCGCTGGAGAACTACGCCAAGGTGTTCGACGGCTCCACCATGTTCGGCCAGGCCCTGCTGAACTCCCTGATCGTGGCCGGCACCACCACCGTGTTCGCCCTGCTCCTCGGCGTGTTTGCGGCCTACGCGATCTCCCGGCTGAACTTCCGCTTCAAGTCGGTGATCCTGGGTGTCATCATCGCGACGTCGATGTTCCCCGGCATCTCCGTGGTGGTGCCGCTGCTGCGCCTCTTCAGGGACCTCGGCTGGATCAACACCTACCAGGCGATGATCGTCCCCAGCCTGTCCTTCGCGATCCCGCTGGCGGTCTGGAACCTCACCACGTTCATGAAGGCCCTGCCGTTCGACCTTGAGGAGGCCGCCATGATCGACGGCTGCACCAAGTGGCAGGCGTTCCGCCGGGTCCTGCTGCCGCTGGCCGCGCCGGGCGTCTTCACCACCGCGATCCTGACGTTCATCCACAGCTGGAACGAGTTCATCATCGCGCTGTCCATGATCAACGACCCCAAGATCCAGACCGCTACGGTCGCGATCTCCAAGTTCACCGGCGCCACCGAATTCCAGGCGCCCTTCGGCGAGCAGATGGCCGCCGGCGTGATCGTCACCGTACCGTTGGTGACTATGGTGCTGATCTTCCAGCGGCGGATCGTCGAAGGCCTCACCGCGGGCGCGAGCAAGTGAGCCCTGTACCGGGCCCTGTCGAGGAGACCGCCCTCGCGCCCGCTCCTGACCGGTGGCAGTCTGCCGTCATCTACGAGGTCTACCCGCGCTCCTTCGCCGACGGCAACGGCGACGGCGTGGGCGACCTCGCCGGGCTGATCGCCCGGCTGCCGTACATCGCAGCCCTCGGCGTGGACGGCATCTGGATGACCCCGTTCCAGCCCTCCCCGCAGGTGGACCAGGGCTACGACGTGACCGATTACTGCGGCGTGGACCCCCTGTTCGGCACCATGGAACAGTTCGAGTTCCTCCTGGCGAAGGCGCACGCGCTGGGGCTGCGGGTCCTGCTCGACGTCGTCCCCAACCACTGTTCCTCCGAGCACCCGCTGTTCCAGGCGGCCCTCGCTGCCGGCCCGGGCTCCCCGGAACGGGATATGTTCCATTTCGTACCCGGTCCGTTGGGCATGCCCGACGACGACGGCGGCTCTGCGTCTGACGCTGCCGGCTCGGGCGGCTCCGACGTCCCGCCGAACAACTGGCAGAGCGTCTTCGGCGGCCGGGCCTGGAGCCGCGCCAACCCCGATTCCGAGACGGACAAGGACTGGTACCTGCACCTCTTCTCGGCCGGCCAGCCAGACTGGAACTGGCGCAACCCCGCCGTCGGCGATTACTTCGACGGCGTGCTCCGCTTCTGGTTCGACAAGGGCGTGGACGGGCTGCGGATCGACGTCGCGCATGCCCTGTTCAAGGCCGACGGGCTGCCGGACTCGCCCTCCACGGGCGGGGTGGTGGACGGACTGCGATCCAACCCGCAGGTCTCGGACCAGGAGGACGTCCACGAGGTCTACCGCCGCTGGCGCAGCCTCGCCGAGAAATACGAGCCGCACCGGCTGCTGGTGGGCGAGGTCAACCTGGAACCGGCCCGCGCCGCCCGCTACACCCGCGCGGACGAAATGCAGCAGGCCTTCGCCTTCGCGTTCGTGAAGCTCGGCTGGGATGCGGAGGCCTGGGCCACCGTCGGCAACGAGCTCGAGGGCGCCCGTCAGCTCCACGGCGCCGCCCCCACGTGGGCGCTGGAAAACCACGACATCGTCCGCTCCGTTACCCGCTTCGGCGGCGGCGAGCTCGGCAGCCTCCGGGCCCGGGCCGCCCTTGTGGCCCTGCTGGGTCTGCCCGGCGCCGCGTACCTCTACCAGGGCCAGGAGCTCGCGCTGCCCGAGGTCGACGTCCCGGTGGAGGCCCGGGTGGATCCGATGTGGGCCCGCGGCGGCGTCTGCCGCGACGGCGCCCGCGTTCCGCTGCCGTGGACCGAGGAGTCGGCGGCGAACCACGGATTCTCGCTCAGTGAGGCCGCCGCCGAACCGTGGCTCCCGATCCCGGCCGGCTGGGGCACGCACGCCATCGAGCTTCAGGAGCAGGACCCGGAGTCCGTGCTGAACCTCACCAAAGCGGCCCTGGAGCTGCGCCGGCACCTGTGGAAGAACGAGGTGTTCACCGCGGACGACGGCGGCACCTGGCTGGTCGAGGCCGGAAACCTTCTCATCAGCGAACGCAACGCGAAGTTCCTGGTCGCCGTCGCGATGGGAAACGTACCCGTGCCACTGCCGGCTGGCACGGTCTTGCTCAGCGCAGCGCCGCTGGCCGAGGACGGCTGGCTGCAACCGAACAACGCCGCTTGGGTGCTGAGGGGCTGAGCGTTCTGGGCTACTGCGTGGCATCGAACCACTGGTAGTCCCCACAACGGGACTTTGATTAACTGCGCGATGGCGTTGCTGTGTGGCGCTGACGTTCCCTGACTACTTCCTGGCACGAGAGTCTTTGCGGAACGTTTTCTATGGAAATGTTGTCGCAGGCGAGCAACGGAAGCGTGCAGATCTTCGTGATCGCATCCATGTCCGCGGCGACAGGGAACTGCTCGCCACCCTCGACGCCGCCTGATCACCAAGTTCGTCCTCAGGAAAACCGCGCCGGGCGACGATCAGGTTGGTGAACCCCTGGGAAGGTCCACGTTGGACATTTCCCAGGGAACCGGCCGGGATGGTGCCGTAGCCGCCCAAGCCCGCAGTGCCGAGGACGGCGGCACCGGAGTTGGCGACCCGGTATTCGGAGTTGCCAGCCTTCTTCAGGCCGCCTGGGTTGGTGAACTTGGCAATCGCTACCTGCCCGACCGCGGCTGCTTGGTGCCGTTGCCGAACGAGCCCATAATGAAGCCGTCGTTGACGATCGAGAAGCACTCAAGCGTCCCGGCTGCCGAAGCATTCTGGCCGTCCACCGTCACGGAGGACATGCCCGTGTGGCCAGTGACCTTTGAGGTACACGCTTTTTGAGACGTGTCACATGGTGTGCGTTCTCCCCAGTGAAGCTGACTATTCTTCCATGAAAGCAAAATGGTCCAAGTCCGTGCCTGCGTAGAGACACGGACTTGGACCGCCCAAATTAGAGGACTTTGATCAGACGATTTCGCAGCCCTTGATCTCGACACCGAGATCGCCGCCATCCTGGAACATGCCGCGCACCGTGATTGTGCTGTCGGCTGCAACAGCGGCTGCCTGAGTTGCCGATATGTCGTTGCAGTTGACATTCAGGAAGCTGTACTTCTCACCATTGTCCAGCCTCACGACGTACTGGTCCTTGTCAAAGAACTCAGTGTCGACCTTAGCGACGTGGCCGGTGACCTGCAAAGTTTTTCCCTTGTACTTCAGGTCGGCAGCGGCCTCGTTGCTTTCGAAGTCCGCGAGCAGCTTAGCGGCCTCAACTTTCACTACGTCGGGAGCCGCCGCTTTTGCGGGAGCCGCCGCTTTCGCGGGGGCCGCCGCTTGTGCGGGGGCCGCTGGCGCTTGCGCTGCAGCAGGCGCCGCCGCCGAAGCGTCTGTGGAAGGAGAGACGACAGCGGAATTGTCTTTCTTTCCCCCGTTGGAGATTGAGGTGATGATGATGATCACGAGAAGGACCAGCGGGAGAATAAAGCGCTTCTTCTTAAACCAAGGCCGCGATGCCTTGCGATATGCCTTCTCCGCTGCGGCCTGAGCCTTGCCGTCACGCTTGGCGTCCGGAATAGTTTGATTCTCTGTCATGGCAGTTCCTGTCTTACTTATGTGGCTGATTCTCTGGGTGGCTTCTCCGCCCTGCGGTGTCACGAGATATAGCCCTGTGTCAGACCCGACAGATCAATCCCCCACGAGGAACTATAACCACATGGACGCGAAACCTGAGTATTGTCTGGGAATTTCAGGAGAGAGTCCTCTGAAGTAGCAGGAGGGGGACACAGCAAACGTGGATTTGTTACGTCCCACCGCACACCTGAGGACAGAAACGAGCGACATCCCAGCCCCTTTCCTAAGGGCTGCACGCGTGGGGTGCGGCCGACGGAGTCCGCACCGCGGCTACAACAGCCGCCGCTGCCGGAACACCGGGAACGCCTCCCTGACCCGGGCCACCGCCTCAAGCGAGATGTCCACCGCCCGGACACCAGGCTCGAGGCCGAGGTCGGTTTCAATGACCCCCATGGGATCAACCAGAATGCTGCGGCCAACAGAGACCGGCGGGGCCTGACAAACGCCAGCCACGTACACGCTGTTCTCGATCGCGCGCGCGGCGTTCAGCGCCAGCCACTGCTCGGTCTTGTGGTCGCCCGGCACCCAAGACGAGCAGACCAGCAGGACCTGGGCTCCGGCGCCGGCCAGTTGTCTGGCCAACTCCGGGAACCGCAGGTCGTAGCAGGTCATGAGGCCGTAGCTGACTCCGCCGGACTCAAACATCACCGGACTAGTGGACGGACCCGGCTTGATGAATGTCGATTCGCCGAAGCCCTGGGCTTCGAAGAGGTGGCTGTTCCGGTAGAAGGCGAGCCGGGCGCCGTCGGGCCCGAAGGCCATTAGGGTGTTGTAGGCCTTGCCCGGCTCTTCCGAGGTTTCCACTCCAAGTCGGGGTCGACGTAACCGAACACTTTTTGAACAGCTAACAGAAACTCGCTGGTCGGGTATGCCGTCCGGCCCAGGAGCATTCAGCACTTATATCGTCCGGCACCTCTAACGCCAAGGGCGCGCCCGGCCAGACCGGACGCGCCCTCCGCGTGCACCGAACCCGCGATGTGGGTCCAAAGCCCCTGATTCAGTCCATGAGCACCGGGTGCTTATCGCGGTCCTCAGATTCAATGCGGCCCGGAACATTGCCGGAACGGTGGTGAAGCCAGTTGGCCACCGCCAGAAGCGCCACGAGTGCGAACGTGCTCAGGAGCTGGGGGCGGGAATCCTCGCCGATGAAGCCCACCGTGAAGATCGCGGCGAGGATGACCAGACCAAACACCGTGAGCCACGGGAAGCCCGGCATCCGCAGGGGAAGCTCCGTTCCCTCGCGGTCGGCCCGGAGGCGCAGGGCGAGCTGGGCGAGGAGCGCGGAGGTCCACACCAGCAGGCAGGTCGAACCCACGATGTTGAGCAGGACGGGAAGGACCTTCTCGGGGAAAGCCAACTCCAGCACAACCGTGACAACACCGAAGGCAACGCTGGCCAGGACCGCGGCAACCGGAACCCGGGCCTTGGACACGGAGGCAAGCAGGCGTGGTGCCTCACCACGCTCCGCGAGGGAGTACGCCATCCGGGAGGCACCGTACAGGTTGGCGTTGAGGGCGGAGAGCAGTGCCGCTACGGCCACCAGGGTGATGGCGGTGGCCGCGCCGGGCATGCCGGCAGCATCCAGCACCGCAGCGAACGGACTCTTCAGCCCCGCTGACCCCACGGGAACCACGGCCGCGATAACGAAGATCGCACCGATGTAGAAGATGAGGATGCGCCACAGCACCGTCCGGACTGCCTTCTTCACACTGCGGGCCGGCTCGGCGGTCTCGGCTGCCGCCACGGACACGATCTCGGTGCCGCCGAACGCAAATGCCACCACGAAGAGTGCTGTGGCGATCCCGGCGAAACCGTCGGGTGCGAAGCCGGCTCCGGTGAAGTTGGACAGGCCCGGCGACTGGACGCCCGGCAGCCAGCCGAAGAGCAGCGCAGCGCCCACCAGGAGAAACCCGATGATTGCTGCCACCTTGAGCAGGGCGAACCAGAACTCGAACTCGCCGAAGTTCTTCACGCTGGTGAGGTTCACGGCGGTGAGCACCACGATGAACACGAAGGCCATCAGCCATACCGGCAGGGCCGGGAAGATGGTGGCCAGCAGTCCTGCCGCACCGAGCGCTTCGGCCGCGATGACCACCACGAGCTGCAGCCACCAGAGCCAGCCCACCGTGGCACCGGCCACCGGCCCGTAGGCCTTGGCGGTGTAAACGGAGAAGGCGCCGCTGTCCGGGTTGGCGGCGGCCATTTCGCCGAGGGCCCACATCACCAGGATGATGAGGGTGCCGGCCACGAGGTAGGAGATCAGCACGGCCGGGCCGGCAGCCTGGATGCCGGCACCGGAGCCGATGAACAGGCCCGCGCCGATGGCGCTTCCGAGCCCCATCATGGTGAGCTGTCGGGGTTTGAGTGCGGCGCCCAGTGGGCGGCCAGACGTCATTGTCTGTTGTTCCATGAGGAGTCCTCTGGTTTCTTGGTGGAACGGATGGGGTTTCAGGTCAGTCGGTTTCTCAGGCTGCGTGGGCTTCCAAAACCCGGAGCACGCGATCGTTGGAGGCGGGCCCGGCAACGGTGATCCGCACACCGTCCCCCTGGTAAGCCCGGACCAGGATGCCCGTGCGGTCAAACGCGGCCACCAGCCTCGCCTGGAGCGGCTCATCCGCACGGATCCACAGGAAGTTGCCCTGGCTCGCCTGCAGTTTCCAGCCCTGCGCTTCCAGGTGCGCGGCCATCCGGGCGCGCTCCTGCTTGACGGCGGTCACCCGCGCTTCCATCTCCTCCCCGGCGTCCAGCGACGCGATGGCAGCCTTCTGGGCCAGCGCGCTCACCGAAAAGGGAAGGGCGGTCCGGCGCAGTCCCTCAGCAATATCGGGCGCCGCCACGGCGTATCCCACGCGCAGGCCGGCGAGTCCGTACGCCTTCGAGAAGGTGCGCAGGATGCAGACGTTCGGGTACTGGCGGTAGAGCGCCAGGGAATCGGGGCCGCTGCCCGCTTCGGCGTATTCCACGTAGGCCTCGTCGATCACCACAAGGATGTCGGAGCGGACGGACCGCAGGAAGGCCTCGATACGTTCATGGCTGATCGGTACGCCGGTGGGATTGTTGGGGGTGCAGAGCAGGATGACCTTCGTGCGGGCAGTGACGGCCGCGGCCATGGCGTCAAGGTCGTGCCCCTCAGCGCCGTCCAGCGGGATGCGGACCGGCTGGGCGCCTGCCAGCTCCACCAGGATGGGGTAGGCCTCGAAGGAACGCCACGCGAAGATCACTTCATCCCCGGCGTCGCACAGGCCGGTGATGATCTGCTGGAGGACGCCGACGCTGCCGGGTCCCACCGCCACCTCTCCGGCCGTGACGCCGAGGTGGCGGGCCAGCCGTTCGCGGAGTTCGACGGCGGCACTGTCAGGGTAGCGGTTCATCGTACCGGCTGCTGCGGCCACCGCGGCGGCGGCAGCGGGCAATGGTTCGTAATGGCTTTCGTTGCTGGCGAGGGCTGCAATGTCCATGCCGGCGCTGCGCCGGCCCGGGACGTAGGGCGGAAGTCCGGCCACCGCGCCACGAAGGGTGGGGAGCGCGGTGTCCGGTGCGGTCAGGAGCTGATCACGGGTCATGAGGACTGATCATGGTTGTGACCGGGCGCACATTGCAAGATACCCTCAACCCATTGGGACTTCTGCTCAACGTCTACTGTCTGTGGTGAAAATATGACCATCCCGAACCCCCGCACCCTGGATTCCCTCGACGGCAGGATCATCCTGGCCCTCGACAAGGATCCGGAAGCCAGCGCCCTGGCACTCTCGCGGACACTCGGCGTCGCACGGAACACGGTCCACGCCCGGCTGGCACGGCTCGAGCGCAGCGGCGCCCTCCGCTCCTTCAGCCGGAGGCTGGATCCCGCCGCACTTGGCTATGACCTCATGGCCTTCCTCTCGCTGTCCATCAGCCAGACGCGGACGGGCGCGGTGGAAGACGGGCTCGCCGCGATCCCGGAGGTCATCGAGGTGCATGCCACCACCGGGGACGCGGACCTCATGGCCAAGGTAGTGGCACGCAGCACGGCCGATCTCTACCGCATCACCAACGAGATCCTGGAAATCGAGGGGATCCAACGGACCAGCACCGCCATTTCCGTGCTGGAACTCATGCCGCCCCGCTACGACGGCCTCCTGAGCCGGCTCTCCGAGCAGGAATCCCGCCCTTCGCCCTAGGCGCGGGTGATCCACACCACACGTGGGCAGATTTTCAGTTCTAGTCGCAGCTTCCTGCCAAAAATCCCAATCGGCTTCGACGCTCTTGCCTATCTGTGAACCAACCCACAAGATTCCTGCATGACTTCACTTACCGTCTCCGGCCGCGTGGCGCAGGTTCTCAGCAGCTATCTCAGCGATGTCTTCGGCGTGATGGGCAACGGAAACGTCTACTTCCTGGACGCCGCGGAAAAGCTGGGCCTCCGCTTCTCCCCCATCCGCCACGAAGGTGCCGCCATCGCCGCGGCCGACGCCTACTACCGGACGTCAGGACGCCTCGCCGCGGGCACCACCACCTACGGCCCCGGCTACACCAATGCACTCACCGCCCTCGCGGAGGCAGTCCAGGCACAAATTCCCGTTGTGCTGGTCACCGGCGACGCCCCGAGCAGCGGCGCCCGGCCCCAGGACGTGGACCAGGCAGCCATCGCCGCGGGCCTCGGCGCGGCCACCTTCACCGTCACCCGCGACGCCGCGGGCTCCATCACGCAGCAGGCGGTGGAATACGCGCTCACCAAGCGCACCGCCGTCGTGATTGCCATTCCCTACGACCTTGCTGCCCTCGAGGCAGGGGACGAAGAGCTTCCCGCGCCGCTGGAGGCGGCGGTGATTGACGACGTCGACGGCGGCCTGGGGCAGGTAGCCCGGCTGCTCGCCGGGGCGAAGCGGCCGCTGATCCTCGCCGGCCGCGGTGCGCATCTCGCCGGAGCGGGCCCCGAGCTCCGGGAGCTCGCCGACCGCCTGGGCGCGCTGACCGCCGGAACCGCCCTGGCGCTGAACCTGCTCCAGGGAGAGGGATACCTCGGCGTGGCGGGCGGCTTCGGCACGGACACCGCCGCCGGGCTCATGGGTGAGGCCGATGTGGTCCTCGTGGCCGGGGCAAGCCTGAGCCCCTTCACCATGCGGTTCGGGCACCTGCTCGGCCCGGACAGCACCGTCATCCAGATAGACGCCGCCCTGCAGCCGACGCACCCCCGGGTGGGTACGTTCGTCAGCGCGGACGTGAAGTCTGCCGCGGGACGCATCCTGGGGATGCTGGATGGCCCGGCCTCACCGACCGCCAGCCGCCCAGAAGCCTGGCGCGCGGAAGCCCGCAAACGCCTGGCCGAGGGACCGGGCCACCAGGCAGGCTCCGCGGAGACCCCGGACGGCCGGCTGGATCCGCGCTCCCTTGCCACGGCACTGGATGCGGTGCTGCCGGAGCGCCGCACGGTGGTCCAGGACGGAGGGCACTTCGTCGGCTGGGCACCCATGTACTGGCGCATCCCGAGGCCGCAGGACCTGGTCATGGTGGGGACCGCCTACCAGGCCATCGGGCTCGGCCTTGCCAGCGCCGTCGGGGCAGCCCGCGCGGTAGAGGACGGCCGCACCCTGGTGCTGGCCTCAGGCGACGGCGGTTTCCTGATGGGCCTGTCCGACCTCGAATCGCTCATCGGCGCGGCCACCAGCGCCGTCGTCGTGATTTACAACGATGCCGCCTACGGAGCCGAAATCCACCAGTACGGCTCCCAGGGCCTGACCGAAAAGCCCATGCTGATCCCCGAGGTGGACTTCAGCGGCATCGCCCACGCGCTCGGTGCCGAGTCGGCGATCATCCGCTCACTGGCGGACCTTTCCGCGCTCACGGACTGGATCGACGCCGGCGCGAAGGGAACCTTCGTGGCCGACTGCCGGATCACCTCGAGCGTCCGGGCCCCGTGGCTGAGCGAGTGGATGGCGGCGTCGCAGGCCGCGAAGGCGGCGGTGGCGGGCTGAATTCACAGGTCCGCGGCCTAACATGGCCCACATGAAGGCTGCCCGGGACGTCCGCTCTGCCGCCGTCGTGATCAACGCCGGATCACGCCGAGGGGCGGCACCCGTTCTTGCCGCGGACACGATGCGCAAGGCGGGCGTACCCATCTCCTCCGTGTACCACGTGCTGTCCGGGGCAGACCTGGCCGGGACGCTTGACCGGGTGCTTGCGGACGGGCACGACCTGGTGGTTGTCGGCGGCGGCGACGGGACGGTGTCCTACGCCGCCGGCCGGGTTGCCGGCACCAACGTGGTGCTCGGCGTTCTTCCGCTGGGCACCGCCAACGATTTCGCCCGCACTCTGGAGATACCCAACAATCTTGCCGAGGCGTGCGCCACCATCGCCGAAGGGAAGGTGGTGGACATCGACCTCGGCCGGGCCAACGGCGAGCCATTCCTCAACGTCGCGTCCGTGGGCCTGTCGGTGTCTGTCACCGAAGCTCTCAGCCCCCGCCTGAAGCGGTACATCGGGCCATTGGCGTACAGCATCGCCACGCTGACGGCTTATGCCCGGCACAAGGCGTTCCGGGCCCGCCTCGAGTTCCCCGACGGGGACCACGAGCCGATGGAGCTAGACGACCTGCTCCAGGTGGCCGTGGGCAACGGCCGGCATTACGGCGGCGGCAACACTGTCTCCCCCACGGCGGGGATCGACGATCACACCCTTGACATCTACGCCATCCTGGCCGGGCCCGTCCGGGAGCACGTGAGTATCGCGCGGCTGCTCAAAGACGGAAGCTTCATCAAACACGACCGCGTGTACCACCTGACCACTAGGCGTGTCCGGCTGGTCACCGAACAGCCGCTGCCAGTGAACCTCGACGGCGAGATCGCCACCACCACGCCGGCCGACTTCACCATCCAGCGCAACGCCGTCCACGTGGTGGTGCCGCAGAGCAGCACCAGCGCGCTGTTCGACGGACCGGGAGCCGCGGGCGGGCCGCCGTCGTGATTCCCGACGGCGGAAGGTTGTGACTATCGGGGAACAAGCCGCCACAGGGACGTGACCTCGGCCGCGCGCGCCTCGAACAGAGGATCGTCCCGGTCCGATGCCTTCGGATGCGTTGGCTTGGTGTCCAGCCGTTCCATAACCTTCAGCCCGGCCGCCTCGATGGTGGCCAGCAGATCCTCACGCGACCGCAGGCCAAGGTGCTCGGCCAGGTCGGAGAGGACCAGCCAGCCCTCCCCGCCCGGTTCCAGATGGTCGGAGAGTCCGTTCAGGAAGCGGAACAGCATTCTGCTTCCGGGGTCGTAGACGGCGTTGTCCAGGGAGGAATGCGGAGTGGCCGGAATCCAGGGAGGGTTGCATACGATGAGGGGTGCCCGTCCGGGCGGGAACATGTCGGTCAGGACGGCCTCGGCACGGTCCTGGACGCCGAGGTTACGGAAATTCTCAGCGGCGCAGGCGATTGCACGCGGTTCATTGTCCGTCGCCACCACGCGGTGGACGCCACGGCGCGCGAGGACGGCAGCGAGCACCCCGGTGCCGGTTCCGACGTCGAACGCCAGCGTGTCAGAGGGAAGCGCAGCGGCGGCCACGAGATCCACATACTCGCTCCGGGTGGGGAAGAACGTGCCATAGCGCGGGTGGATGCGGCCCTGCAGGGCATCGACGAAGACACCATTACGTCGCCACTCGTGGGCGCCAATGGCCCCGACAAGCTCATGCAGGGACACAACGGAAGGTTCGCCGATAGCACCGTACGCTTCAGCGGCGGCCTGCCGGATGTCCGGTGCGCGGCGCAGCGGCACGACCGGGCCCGGATCAAGAGGTATCAGCAGCAGGCCGAGAACGCGTGCGCGATGCGAGCGGGACTGGCGGTGCCGATAGAACTTATCGGCCGGAGTTGCTGCGGTCTCTTTCTTTCCGGCGCCGATTCGCCGGTCCAGGGCGTTGAGGATCTGCCGTGCGTTGTGGAAGTCACCGTGCCAGAGCATCGCGATCCCCTGTGACGCCATCCGGTTCGCATCATCGGCCGTGAGGGAGTCGGAGACCACTTCGATGCGCGTCGGCGCCGGTCTGCCGTTCGCCGAACGCCATCGCGCCGTCATGCTCTCACCAGCCTCGGCCCAGGTCACGACGGCGGGATCATCCACCGCAACTCCGCGTGAGGGCTTGAGGACCGACGTCGGGATTCCCACGGGAGCTGGCGTGTCCGTAGTGATAAAGATCCATTCCAAGCGTCAGAGAAGCCGATCGGCGACTGACGATTGCGGCGGTGATTCCACGACGTGGATGGCTGCGGCCCAGAATTCCGGACCGTCATCCGGCCGCGAACCGAGCGTGGTTGATGGCCGCTGTAGCCATTCAACCTGCCTTGTCAGGATACAGGTGTGCCGTGGCCGCCGCCCGCCGCCCGCCTACTATTTGGCTTTTCCGGGCAGATTTGCATGCTCGTTACAGGACTCAGTCTGACTACAGCCGACGCTGCCGGAACATCGGGAACAACTCCCGTACCCGGTCCACCGTCTCAAGCGAGACATCCACGGCCCCAACGCCAGGCTCCAGCCCGAGGTCCGCCTCAACCACTCCCATCGGACCGACCAGAACGCTTCGCCCCACCGAGACCGGCGGGGCCTGGCAGACTCCGGCCACATACACGCTGTTCTCGATGGCGCGCGCCGCGTTCAATGCCAGCCACTGCTCGGTCTTGTGGGTGCCCGGCACCCAGGACGAGCAGACCAGCAGGACCTGGGCGCCGGCGTCGGCCAGCGATCTGGCCAGCTCCGGAAACCGGAGGTCGTAGCAAGTCATGAGCCCAAACCGGCCTCCCCCGGACTCGAACACCACCGGATCAGTGGACGGACCCGGCTTGACGAACGTCGACTCCCCGAAACCCTGCGCATCGAAGAGGTGGATTTTCCGGTAGAAGGCGAGCCGGGCGCCGTCGGGCCCCAAGGCCACCAAAGTGTTGTACGCCTTGCCCGGTTCCTCCGAGGTTTCCACCACGCCCGCCACCAGCGCTATGCGGTGGCGGCGGGCGGTG
>NZ_KI914950.1:0-8210 GCF_000520575.1 Arthrobacter sp. I3 | reverse complement strand
CGGCGGGCGGTGTTGGCGAGCTCCTGGCACAGCATGGCCGAGTCCGCGGACTGGTCCGGGTACCACCAGGCAGACGAGCAGTTCCACCAACTCGTGGGCACCGCGTCGGGGCTGGGTACCGCCGTCGAGGCGTATCACGAGACGCTGGCGGAGCTCTATGCCTACTTCATCCCCTACCCCATCGAGCTGCTGCACAAATCCAACTGCGACCACGTCGCACTTGTGGCAGCCCTGCGTACCGGAAATGTCCAGAAAGCCGTGGAAGTCTCACGCAAGCACGTGGACATCCTGCACCGGACGATGTTCATGGGCCTTACGGACGACGGGGCCGGCTCCGCTTCTGAGAGATGAACGCCGGCGGGCCCATAGACGAAGCAGTCACCCTGACCGATCCCATCGACGAGGTCTGGGTCGCGCCAGCCCCGCACCTTGCCGCCCATTAACCCCGGCGGTAGCCTGAAAAACAGATGACGGGCAGGCCTCCCACCACCGGTTCCGAGAGTGCCGGTTCCGGCAGCGCACCCAGGCTCAGACCCGCCACCGGGAACGGGGAGATGCGATGTCTACACTCGCACACAGCCGGGAAGCCTACGCCGAACGGCGCTGGACGGACGCCGTCGGGCAGTACACCGCCGCCAACCACGACGCCGAGCTTCCGGCCAGCGATCTGGAACAGCTGGCCACCTCCGTCATCCTCACCGGCCGTGGCTCCGACGGAGTGGACATCCTGGCCCGGGCGCACCTGAAATACCTCGCCGACGGCGACTACTCCGCCGCCGCCCGCTGCGCCGTCTGGACCGGGATGAACCTCATCCTGCTGGGCGAACCGGCCCGCAGCGCCGGCTGGCTCGCCCGCGCCCACCGGATCGTCGACGACCTGCCCGAGCCCTGCCCCTTCGAGGGCCTGCTGTCCATCCCCGCCGGGCTGGGCGCCCTCTACCAAGGCGACGGCGCCACCGCCGCGGAAGCCTTCACCCGGGCCGCCGAACTCGGACGGGCACGCGGCGACGCTGACTCGGCGGCCCTCGGTACGCTGGGCCTCGGGCAGGCAAAGATCATGCTGGGTGAGTTCGACGGCGGCCTGGCCCTGCTTGACGAAGCCATGGTCGCCGTCACCGTCGGGGAAATCTCCCCCATCCCCGCCGGGATCATCTACTGCGCAATGATCGAAACCTGCCATCTGGCCTTTGACCTGCGCCGCGCGCACGAGTGGACGCGGGCGCTGGACCGGTGGTGCGACGCGCAGCAGAACGTGGTGGCCTTCAGCGGCCAGTGCCAGATGCACCGGGCCGAGCTGTACCGGCTGCACGGTGCCTGGACCGAGGCGATCGACGCTGCCAAAACCGCGCAGGACCTCGCCTTCCACGGCGACCATATGGCCACCTACGGCGGCTTCTACGAACAGGGCGAAATCCACCGGCTCCGGGGCGACTTCGACGCCGCCGAGGCCTCCTACCTGCACGCCCAGGAGACCGGTTTCCCGCCGCAGCCCGGACTGGCGCTCCTGCGCCTGGCCCAAGGCAGGCCTGACCAGGCCCAGTCCCTGCTCCGGCAGGCCATGGACGATGCCGCCCCCGACTACCGGCGCGGGATGCTCGCCGCCCGGGTGGAGATCGAAGTGGCCGCAGGCGACGCTCTGACAGCACGGACCGCCGTGGAGGAGCTGGCCTCGCTGTGCGCCTCGATCGACAGGCCCATGCTGCACGCCCTCGCCGAGCAGTCGGAGGCCTCTGTCCTGTTCCACGAAGGCGACCCCGCGGCTGCCTTGATCCTGGTTCGCCGCGCGTGGTCGCGCTGGCTCAGCCTCAATGCACCGTTCGAAGCGGCCCGCTGCCGCGCCCTCATGGCCGGGCTGTACACCGCGCTCGGCGATGAGGAATCCGCCCGGCTGGAGCGTGAGGCAGCCCGGGCAGTATTTTATGAGCTGGGCGCCGCGCCGGCGCTATCGGAGCTTGAGCAATCGGCGCCCGTAGCCCCGGACGCGCGGATCGCCCCGGCGCCACCCACCGGGAACGACGTCGGTCACGCCGCCGGCGCCGGGCCGCTCACCGCCCGCGAAACCGAGGTGGTCCGGCTCGTCTCCGCCGGACTAAGCAACCGGAACATCGCTGCCGAACTGTTCATCAGCGAAAAAACGGTGGCCCGGCACCTGAGCAATATCTTCACCAAGTTGGGCCTGCCCTCCCGGGCCGCGGTCACGGCCTACGCCTACCAGCACGGACTCGCCCGACCTCCCTCCCTGCATAAAATTACCCATTTCCCGCACGCCGGATTTCTCCCACGGCAGACGGGAAATGGGTGATTCGCCCGATTCGCCGCGACGCGACGAAAAATAGCGTTAATGGCATGAACGTTTCAGTGCTCGCAGGAATGGATTCCACCGGTATCTTCGCGGTGGGCTACCTGCCCATGCAGCTCAAGGCCCCGCTGGTACCTGCGCTTCCTGAGCGTTCATAAGCACCCAACTGCACATGCAGCACCAAGGAGGCACCACCATGAACACCACCCCAGCAACTGACACCCACGGCGCCGTCGGTACTGCCGCCGTCGACACCGTCATCATCGGTGCCGGACAGTCCGGCCTGGCGCTGGGCTACTACCTGGCGCAGCAGCACCGGAACTTTGTCATTCTCGACGCCGGCACACGGGTTGGCGACGCGTGGCGGAGCCGCTGGGACTCGCTGCGCCTGTTCACCCCCGCAAAGTACAACGGTCTGCCCGGCCGGCCCTTCCCCGGCGACCGCCTCGCCTTCCCCACCAAGGACGAGCAGTCGGACTATCTGGAGGACTATGCCTCCCGGTTCCACCTGCCGGTCCGGCCCAACACGGCCGTCACCCGGCTGAGCCACGACGGGCAGCGGTTCCATGTCACGGCCGGGACGCAGCACTGGACGGCGGCGAACGTTGTCCTCGCCACCGGCGCCTGCCAGCTGCCCAAGACGCCGGGCTTTGCGGCGGAACTGCCGTCCGACGTCGTGCAGTTCCACTCCCAAAGCTACAAGAACTCTGCCCAGCTCAAGCCCGGTCCCGTCCTGGTGGTGGGGGTGGGGAACTCCGGGGCGGAGATCGCCCTGGAGACCAGCCGAACGCATGAAACCTGGCTGGCCGGCAAGCCGAGTGCGGAGATTCCGTTCCGGCACGGCCGGACCGCGGCCCGCTTCTTCCTCCCGGTGGTCCGCTTCGCCGGGATGCAGGTGCTGAACACCAACACGCCGGTCGGGCGCAAGGTGCTGCCCAAGCTTGCTGGCAAGGCGTCACCGTTGATCCGCACCAAGCTCGGGGACCTGGGCGCCGCCGGCGTCCACCTGGTGCCGCGGGTCACCGGAGTCCAGGACGGCGAAGTAATACTCGACGGCGGTCGGCGCCTTCCGGTGGCAAACGTCATCTGGTGCACAGGCTTCACCGAGGCCTACCCATGGCTGGACATCCCGGCACTGCCCGCGGACTGGCGGGAGCAGCAGCACCGCGGGATCGTGGATGCCCTTCCGGGCCTGTACCTGCTGGGGAAGGATCTCATCTTCGCCGCAGCGTCTGAAACCCTCCCGGGCGTGTGCCGGGACGCCAAATACCTGGCGAAGCGGCTTGCCGCCACCCGGGCTCCGCAGCATGCAGCGGAGGTCCAGAGCGGGCTGGCGGCATAACGCACGTGTTGTCGAATTCAAGGCCGGGGACAATCTCGCCATTGTCAGGTAGTGAGGGGCGGCCCGACGATCTCGATGTTGTGGCGTGCAGCGATCGCGGTTAGTGCCTCGCCGTCGATGGGTTTGGGGTCCGGTATTTCCCTGCGCGCTGCCGGCGCTCCTACCTCGGCGGCGAAGGTTTCAAAGCCGGCCGGGACTGTGATCACGAGGGAGCGAAAGGACTCTTCGGGCCCGGCAAGAAATGTGTGGGTGGAACCTTGGGGAAGAAAGACGAAATCGCCCTTTTGCACGGTGAAGCGCTGTCCGTCGCTCTCGAACAGAGCCGTGCCCGAAATAATGTAGAAGGATTCATCCTCAACCAGATGCCGGTGCATCGGTGGCGCGTAGCCAGCCGGATGCAGAATCTCCGTAATGGTCAGCCGCTGCTTCGTCTCCGGGCCACCTGCCTTGACCAAGACCAATGCATTCGTGAACCATAGGGCGGTCCCCTCGTCGGCTGCAAGTTTGTACGCCCTGCCCTGCACGAGGGTGGCCGGCGCGGTCGTTTCGTCGAACCTGTCCATGACGCTCCTCAGCTTGGAAGTGCCTGCAATGCTACTCAGGATCCCGATCCGATCAATGCCGTGCAGCCTACTGGCGTCCACACCCACCACAGGACGGAACCGACATAACACCGGCGGGACCAAACCTCACGATCGGTCCCGGTCTCCCAGAAGGGCTGCCAGCCAGGCACCAGGCCAGCCACCACCCATACGAGAGACAACGCGGCACCTTGCCGCCTCCTAAGCCTCGCGCCCGCGGGCGGACCGCTCCCGCATCGATTGACACTGCCACGCCGAGCTGACCCCGGGCACTACCCGTGGGTGACAGCGGCGCCCACCAGACCGAACAGCGTCCCGGCCGCCAATGCAATGAGGGCACGCTTCCTGGTGGGATACAGCCAGCGCACTGCGAACACGGCCACTGCCAGGATGACCCCGTTGACGACGCTCAGGATCACCGCGACCCATTCGGTGCCGGTGGCCACGCCGAAACCTCCCCCACTGCAGCCGCTGATCCCGCACCAGGAAAAACTCGCCACCATCCACTGCGGAAGACTCAGCAAAACTGCCAGCGGCACGGTCCACCAGAGCTTTCTGGCGTCCGGGGTTACCCCGCGCAGTTTCACACCTGGGTAATGAGGCGAGGCGCCGGGCATTCCGGCGGCCGGCACCGGTGCGCGCTTCCGGGTGCTGAGGACAATCCTTCGGAAGACACCCGCGTTGACCACCGCAAGGAGGACGTATCCCAGATAGTAGAGGACAGTAATCAGGCTCAATTCACCCCCGGAGCCGAAAGTGCCGATGATGAAATAGCCAACCGAAACCGGCAGTGTCAGAACCACCATGACGAGCAGCAGGCCCTCCTTAAACCTGGCGTCCAGGGCCAGTTCGAAGCCTGCGGTAAGCAGCGCGGCGACAACAACGGCAACCACCACGGACAAATAGGCGACGACGGCGGTTCTGGCCCAGCGCGGCAGCGAACTTTCCTTCGGCCGAGATCCCCTCATCACAACGCTCCCCCTTGACGTCGTTCCGGCCCACTCTGCGCGCGAGAACCGATACAGCCGGCACACCCACGGGCTGCGGCACTTTGATGGTCGCACGCTAGGCACCCAAAGTGCTCGCCATCTGCCTCGGGAAGGTCTGCGAGCAACTGGGGCACCCGCCCGTCGGGGGCAATCCTGTGGGCCCGTTGCCCGGACGGTGCGGCTCCTCCTCAAATAATGCCGCCTCTAAGATGAGGCATGGACTTCGAGGACACGCTCTGGACGGTTTTGGGGGCCGGGCTGGTTCTGCTGATGCTCGTCGACGTCTTTCGCACACTCCTCTATCCGCACGGTTCCGGTCCTCTGGGCCGGGCGATCATGCGCGGATTCTGGCTTGTATCGAGAAAACTGCGAGGCCGGGGCTCCTTCATCGCAGCACCCTTGGCAATGGCCGCTGTCATTGGTGCCTGGGCAGGCTTGGCGGCCATCGGCTGGGCTCTGCTATACCTGCCCCATCTGACGGACGGCTTTGTTTACGGAGCCGGGGTTCCAGTGCGGGCCGACTTCGCCGAAGCCCTCTACATCTCCCTGGTCACACTTTCCACCGTGGGGTTTGGCGATATCGTGGCAACGCAACCACTGCTCCGGCTGGTTGTCGCCCTTGAGGCCGTCACCGGATTCGGCCTGCTGACAGCAACGGTGACTTGGATCCTGCAGACTTTCCCTGCCCTGAACCGACGCCGGGCCCTTGCCCACCAGCTGAACCTGTTCAGGGAGGCTGCAGGTCCGGCAGGTGTATCGGCCATGGATCCCAGTCACGCTGCCGGCCTTTTGGAGGCAATTGCCGGAAACGTGGCTACGGTGAGCATAGACCTGCTTGCGTTCCACGAAACCTACTACTTCCGTGAAATTGAGCAGCGCGGCTCCCTCCCCGCCACGGTGGCCTACGCCCAGGAGCTGGCATCCCAGGCCCAGCGCAGCGAGAACCCTGAACTGCAGTTCGCCGGACGGATGCTCCACGCCGCGCTGGACGGACTCGCGGAGGTCCTCCGAGGCAAATTCGGCCATTCCGGAGCCACCTCTTCCGATGTGTTCGACAGCTATGAGCTGCACCACCGGCACCGGCGTCCGGGGGATCCGCACACGAACTAGCGTGCGGGTAGCCGCTACTGCGTACCCTGCCGTTCTGACCGCGCTCTTTGCCTTATCCAGCGCTGGTAGGCACGCTGAAACCGGCTCCCGCTTTGGTGGCGGGAGCCGGTTCTCTCCGGCTTAGTGGCCGGCGGCAAGGATGCTTTGCGTCGTTGACCGGGGCCAGTCTCCGGCCTACGCGCGCTGGGAGATGTTGAAGATGTTCCCCTCGCTGTCCAGGAACCAGGCTGCCTTCCCCCAGGATGCGGTGGCGACGCCGTTCTCCGTCTTCAGGCCGGGAAAATCGTAGTCTTCAAAGACGACGCCGCGGCCCCGCAGTTCTTCCATCTCGCCTTCCAGATTGTCCGTTTCCCAGCCTATCTGGGTGTTCTTGGCTGTCCCGGCATTGTCTGTCTGGTAAACGAGGAAGCGGGTTCCCTGGCCGCAGCTGTACATGACGCTGCCCTCCTCCATGGATTCGGAGGGTTCGATTCCCAGCTTGTCCCGGTAGTACTCCTTCGCCCTGTTGATGTCCCTCGCGGGCAGGACAGCGATGATGTTTGAATCCTTGAGCATGATGATTCCCTTCAGTGCGTTGATGACCGCAGCGATGGCGATGCTCCCCCCGGTTTCGGTCCCCGGAATACCTGTCCGGAGCCCGTGACCGCCCCTGCGCAGAGCTGGGGGCAGCCACCTGGGACTCTTCAACGCCGCGCCACCCATCACCAGCGTGAGGGATCCCCGAAGTTATGTGGCCATTATGGACCGATTTGGTCTTGCGGAAACAGGGGTGGCTGGCATTGGGCTGAAGGGACGCTCTTCGAACAGCGAGCTGCAAAGCGCACTTCCGCCGGCGTCCGCACAATGCCAGAGTTGAAGGATGAATGCGGAGTCCGATAATGAGGGAACCGGGAACGAGGAAACGGGCGGCCTGGTCCTGAACCTGGAGTGCACGCTCGCCGCTCCCCCGGAAGAAATCTTCAGGATGCTGACGGAATCGGTCGAACTGGTGAAGTGGTGGGGTCCGCACGGCTTCATCATCCCTTCAGCCGAGCTCAACCTCGCCGAAGGCGGCCGCTACCGATTCAGGATGACCCCACCGGACGGCGAACCGTTCCACCTCTCAGGCGAGTTCCTGGAGATCGATCCCCCTTGGCGCCTGGTGTACACCTTCCGCTGGGAGGAACCGACACCGGCCGACCGGGAAACCGTCGTCGACCTCTCACTCGGAAGTACCGGCACAGGCACGCGCCTGGTGCTCTCGCAGGGACCGTTCCTGACAGACGAACGCCTCGAACTGCACCGCAACGGATGGACCGAGTCGTTCGAGAAATTGCAGGCGGTCCTGGGCGGCACCTAAGGAGTCCTGACCCGCTGCGGAGTTCCTGCAGGGTCATGATCCGTCCGGAACACGAACGGTTTTTCGCGTCTCCAGACCCGTCACCCTGCCCGGTTTCCTCGTGTTCACTCCCGGTCTAGCTCCCCGCACACAACAGTCCATCTCACCTCCCTACGGTGGTCGGGTCGCCGGCACGACGCCGGTAACGTCACCCGGGAGGAACCATCACCATGCGCACACCCCTGACTGCCGTGGCCGCTGCCGCGCTCATCGCCTCGCTGGCGAGCCCCGCCGTCGCCGCTTCAAACCCCGAAGCCGGCTCGCCGTCGTCGAACGCCGCCACAACAAAGGCCGCAGAGGCAACAACGGCAATCAAGACCAACGAGAGCAACGGCTCCTTTGACCTGCAGGCGCACCGCGGCGGCCGCGGCGAGTGGACCGAGGAATCGCTGGCCGCGTTCGCCAACTCGCTGAAGCTCGGCGTGTCCACGCTGGAGCTGGACACCCACCTGACCACCGACGGCAACGTGATCGTCTGGCATGACGACACAATCCAGGCGGACAAGTGCCG
>NZ_KI914949.1:21816-24719 GCF_000520575.1 Arthrobacter sp. I3 | reverse complement strand
GGCGGCCGGTGCCGTAGCTCCGGCCGGGCCGGTGCCACCGGGACGGGGCCCGGGGAGTATGTAGGCCGCGACCGCGACGGCCACCGCGACGGCCACCGCGGCGGCGACCGCGAGCAGTGCTCCCAGCAGCAGCAGCGTCCGGCGGCGGGCGCCTGCCGCGGCGTGCGGGGGAGGGGGCGGGGACGACGCGGAAGCCGCCGCTGCTGGCTCCGGAGCGTTCCCCATAAGCGGACGGTATCATTGCGCCCGGCCGCGGACTATGGGTCCAAGGGCCTCTCTGGGCGCCTCACCCGGCCGGGCTTAGTTTCCGTTCTCAAACTTGTTCGCCGCGACGTATTCGCCAAGCGTGTCAGAGGCCATCGCCGCGGAGATTTTTTGGATGGCGTCCGGGTCGGCCAGCACGATCGACTGGCCGTCCGTGGACGTTCCGATGCCCCCGGTCGGCAGGGTGAACATGACGGTGTTCTGCGCCCGGATGTCCTTGAGCTCGAGCCCCAGCCCTGCCACGGCTCCCGAATCAAAGGTCTTGTCGACCGTGACGAACGGCGAGACAGCACCGACCATGTTGTTGATGGTGATCGGGTTGCTCAGCGTCTGGCCGGCGGTCGATTTCTTGATGATGGCCCGCAGGAACTCCTGCTGGTTGCGGACCCGCTGGTAGTCGCCGTCGGCGTAGGCATGGCGTTCGCGGACGAAGGCCAGGGCTTGGGTTCCGTCGAAGGTGTGCTGGCCCGGGGCGAAGGACTGGCCCGGCAGCGCGGTGGAGCTGAACGGCACCTTGATGTTCACAGTTACCCCGCCCAGCGCGTCGGTGAGGCCTTTGAAGCCCTCGAAGTCGATCATCGCCACATGATCGATGCGCTGGTGGAAGATCGATTCGATGGTCTGCACCATCAGCGGCGTACCGCCAAGGGCCAGCGCCGAGTTGATTTTCGCCTCGCCGTGCCCGGGGATGTCCACCCAGAGGTCGCGCATGATGGACATCGTGTAGATGTTCTTGCGGTCCGCCGGGATGTGCATGAGCATCAGCGTGTCCGCGCGCTGGTTCGTGGGCGTTCCGCCCGCGGCGTCAGCGTCGGTGGCGCCGCGACTGTCGCTGCCCATCACCAGGATATTCATCGCGGTGTTGGTCTTCTGCGGACGCGTGGACTCGTCGGGGAAGGCCTGCTCAATCTTGCTCGTGCCGGAGTCGAAGGTCCGTGCCAGGTTGAAGAGGTAGCCGCCAGCCACCACCGCGACGAGCGCCACGACTACGGCGACGGCGATCAGCACTTTGCGGCCCCGGTGTTTCCTCGGGGGCCGCCGTTCCCTGGATCCGGCCGCGGGGACTTGGTCTGCGCTGTCGAAGGGGTGCGTCATGTATTCCTCTTGGTCAGCCGGGATGGTGCCCGGGATCTATCTGTCACTGCTCAGGCTGGCTGCCCTCAGGCTGTCTGCGCCGGGGGCCAGGTGCCGGAAAGTGGGCCCGGCGGCGGCCTTCTTTACAGTACACCGGGCGCTGCAACAACAGTTTTGGACCAAGAAGGCACTAGATAACGCGGGGTTCCCCGGATATGAAGCGCACTGTTGCCTGCGTCACACTCCCTGCCTAGGCTGGGGGGCGGTCGCAGCGTCGCGGCCAAACCGGTCGCAGCGTCGCGGCCAAAGCAGTAAATGCACGAACAGGGGAATCGTTTGAACCACAAACTCCGGGTTCTTGTCAGGCTCGACCTCGATTGCGGTCAGGCAGAAGTAGCAGCGCAGGGACATGTGACGGCAAGAAGCCTCCAGGCCCTGTACGTGGTGGTCAAGCGGGCGAACCATCTGAGGGAAGGACTCCATCTGGTGTTGGATGTCAGCCACGCCGTGGTGGAGCCGGCGGCCCTTGAGCAGCTGCGGGAGTGCTCAGCCTCCCACCACCTGCCCGCCGCCATTGATCCGCTTCAGTCCGAATGCCAGCTGAGCATCGTGGCGCCGGTGGAACCGATGGCGGTTCCCCGGGCCAGGAGGTTGGCGGCATAGCTCCGGGCCGTTGAACGAAAACTCCTCCTGGAGTGCCCGGCTCTTGCGGCCACTCAGCCGTTGTGCAACTCAGCCGTTGGGCAACTCAGTTGCGGTGCGCGCGAAACGCAGGATGGTGAGGAGCGCGGGCGCGAGCTCGTACTCCATCTGCCGGTACATTCCCTCGCCGCGCCCGTAGGGATCCACGACGTCGTCCTCTGAAGCGTCCAGGGCAAGCGTCAGGTGCCGGACCGCAGCGGCCCGGGCGGGCAATTCGCGCCAAAAGCTTCTCAGGTCCACCGCCGGATCCGCCGTGCCATCCCGCTGGGTGCTGCCGCGCTGTTCCAGGACCCTCAGCATGCGCGCGAACTCGCGGATGGTAAACGTGCGCCGGAGCAGGGAGGCATCCATCTGCAGTGCCTCGCCGCGGTGATGTGCGGCCATCGTCAGGACCAGATCGGTATCGCGCAGGATTGTCGGCGTCAACTGCCGGGCGGCAAAGCCATCCGGTGTTCCGCCATAGCTCCGGATGATGTCCGCTGAGCTGGGCTGGACGGGCTCGCCCACCATGGCCCGGGTGCCGGCACTCTCTACCTCGAAGGCGCCGGGTTTCATCCGGTCAAGCCCTGCCTGGAGCAGGCGTTCTGCGACGGGGGAACGGCAGATGTTCCCCGTGCAGACGGTCAGGATCCGAATGGGTGGGGACGACTCCAAGGCTTCCATTTTCCGTTTCGTGATGCTTAGCGGCGACGTAGTGTTTGAGCTTATCCTTCCCCGGGCACGGGCGCGCGTTTCCCCGCTGGCTGGATGACTGGACGGCTGGATGACGGGGAGGCGCTATTCGGCGGACGGCCGCCGTCGTTGCTGTTTCGTCGCTGCCCGTTGTTCCTTTGCGGCGAGGCGGCGACGGTTCGAGCCGCGGG
>NZ_KI914949.1:1989-21716 GCF_000520575.1 Arthrobacter sp. I3 | reverse complement strand
GGTTTGGTGGCCCGGCGGCGGGCGGCTTCGGGGGCAAGGCCTTCGGCCACGAGGCCGGCGAGCTTGGCCAGGGCGATCTCGCGGTTGCGCAGCTGGGAGGGCTGCTCGGCGGCGGTCACGGTGATTACTCCGGCGATGAGGCGCCGTTCAAGGCGCGTGGCCAGTATCAGCCGTTGGCCATCCGAGAGCGCCGTCGAGGCCGCGACGTTCCACGAGAGTTCGACGCGGCTGTCCGAGGTGTTGACGTGCTGGCCGCCGGGCCCGGACGAGCGTGAGAACCGCCAGCGGAGTTCCGACGCGGGAATGGTGAGCGCGGCCGACACCTCCAGATCCATGCAACCAGCGTTGCACGGATTCCTGTCCTTGACGCATCTCCGGCCTTCCGCATATCCTGAACGAACGGTCGGTAATTATTTATCGGAAATCATTAGGAGCAACCATGGCATCGCAGACCCTGCAGTCAGTGCCCGCCGAGCCATCGCCGGCACGGCATGAACTGAGCCCCGAGGACGCGGCCCGGCGCGACGCCGAGGGCCAGGCATACTTCGACAAAGTCATGGCGGAAGATTCCCGGATCGAGCCGCGCGACTGGATGCCCCCGGCTTACCGCAAAACGCTCCTGCGCCAGATCTCGCAGCACGCGCACTCGGAGATCATCGGCATGCAGCCCGAAGCCAACTGGATCTCCCGCGCCCCGAGCCTGAAGCGCAAGGCCATCCTCATGGCCAAGGTTCAGGACGAGGCCGGCCACGGTCTCTACCTGTATTCCGCTGCCGAAACCCTCGGACAGCCGCGCGATCAGATGATGCAGGACCTGATGGACGGCAAGGCCAAGTACTCCTCCATCTTCAACTACCCCGCCCGCACCTGGGCCGACATGGGTGCCATCGGCTGGATGGTCGACGGCGCCGCGATCGCCAACCAGGTGCCGCTCTGCCGCGCCTCCTTCGGCCCCTACGGCCGGGCCATGGTGCGGGTTTGCAAGGAAGAGTCCTTCCACCAGCGCCAGGGCTTCGAGATCCTGCTGGAACTCTCCCACGGCACCCCCGAGCAGAAGCAGATGGCACAGGAAGCGGTAAACCGCTGGTACGCCCCGGCCCTGATGATGTTCGGCCCGCCGGATGACGATTCGCCCAACTCCAAGCAGTCCATGGCCTGGAACATCAAGCGGTTCAGCAATGACGAGCTCCGCAACCGGTTTGTCGGCATGATGATGGAGCAGGTCAAGGTCCTCGGCCTGACGCTTCCGGACAAGGACATCCGGTTCAACGAGGAAACCAAGAAGTGGGAGCACGGGCCGCTGGACTGGGATGAATTCCATGAAGTCCTGGCCGGCCGCGGCCCCTGCAACGCCCAGCGCCTGGAACGGCGCCGCGAGGCACACCAGAACGGCGCCTGGGTGCGCGAAGCCGCCGCCGCCTACGCGGAAAAGCAGGCAATGAAGCAAGCAGAGAAGGAATCCGCAGCATGACAACCGAACCCCAAGCAGGAAACGTCTGGCCCATCTGGGAAGTGTTCGTCCGCTCCAGCCGTGGACTGTCCCACGTCCACGCCGGATCGCTGCACGCGCCCGACGCGGCCATGGCCCTGCGCAACGCCCGGGACCTCTACACCCGCCGCAATGAAGGGGTGTCCATCTGGGTGGTCCCGGCCGAGGCCATCGCCTCCAGCGACCCCGATTCCAAGGGTTCCTTCTTTGAATCCCCCCAGGGCAAGGACTACCGCCACGCCACGTACTACACCAAGAGCGAGGGCGTGAAGCACCTGTGAGCACCACTCCCGAAACAGACATGCACGACAGCGGCCACGGCGACATCTCCGTCGGCGTATCCGGTGCGGGCGCCAGCGGTGACGGCACCGCGAGCGCCACCCGCATCACCCCCGGCAACGCCCTCCGGCCGGAAGACATCGCGCTGGCCGTCAGCCGCGGCTCCGCGAAGCCGAGCGAAGACGCTGCCGAGTTCGCCCTGCGCCTGGGTGACGACGCACTGATCCTGGCCCAGCGCCTGGGCCACTGGATCTCCCGCGCGCCGGAGCTCGAAGAGGACGTCGCCCTCGGCAACATCGCCCTGGACGAACTGGGCCATGCCCGGTCCTTCCTCAGCTACGCCGGCGGCCTGGACGGGCGCAGCGAAGACGATCTCGCCTACTTCCGCCGCGAGCACGAGTTCCGCTCCGCGGCGCTCTTCGAGCAGCCGAACGGGGACTTCGCCGTCACCATCGCCCGGCAGTTCGTGGTCAGCTACTACCAGTTCGAGCTCTACCGCCGGCTGACGTCCTCCACCGACTCCACCCTGGCCGGCATCGCCGCCAAGGCGGTCAAGGAAGTTGACTACCACCGGGACCACAGTGCCCAGTGGGTGCTGCGCCTGGCCCTCGGCACGGACGAATCGCGACGGCGCATGATCCAGGCGTTCAAAGTCGTCTGGCCCTTTGTCGATGAGTTGTTCCGCGACGACGAACTCACCGGTCGCCTCAGCGAAGCCGGCGCCGCGCCCCAGCCGTCGAGCCTGCGCGAGGACTTCGACCGGCTCACCGGCGAGATCATGGCCGAAGCCGAGCTCGAGGTCCCCAACGTCCAGCCATCACCGGGCGGAGGCCGCCGCGGCCTGCACTCCGAACACCTCGGCTACATCCTCGCCGAGATGCAGGTGCTCGCCCGCGAGTACCCCGGAGCCAGCTGGTAGAGACCATGGAAATGTTCGTCTCCGATCCGGAAACCGCTGAGCGCCGCAACGCCGCCAAGGGCAATACTGCCCGGGAGAAGGCCTGGGCGGTCGCTGCCACCGTGTGCGACCCCGAAATCCCGGTCCTCACCATCGCGGACCTCGGCATCCTGCGCGATGTCCAGGTCTCGACGGAACCAAGCACTGACGACGGCGGGATGGTTCCCGCCGTCCAGGTCACCATCACCCCGACGTACTCCGGCTGCCCCGCCATGGATGCCATCCGGGATGACCTCACCGCGGTTTTCCACCGCGCGGGGTACCCGAGCGTCCGGGTCGAACTTGTCCTCTCGCCGGCCTGGACCACTGACTGGATGAGTGCCGACGGCAAGGCCAAGCTGGAGCAGTACGGGATAGCCCCACCCTCGGGCCACTCGGCACCCACCCGGCACGCCGGCCCGGTCCGGCTCTCGCTCGCCGTCAAGTGTCCCCAGTGCTCATCCCTGAACACCAAAGAACTCACCCGCTTCGGTTCCACCTCCTGCAAGGCCCTCTACGTGTGCCAGGACTGCAAGGAACCGTTCGACTACTTCAAAGTCTTGTAAGGAACAGGTGCTTCCATGAAGGTTGTCCGCCAGACCGCCGCGGAGTCGGCCGCAGCCACCGGCCGCCGTCGTGCGTCCTTCCACACCCTGACGGTGGACGAAGTCCGCCGTCTCACCGACGACGCCATCGAGGTGACGTTCGGGGTCCCGGCCGAGCTCGCCGGCCAGTTCGACTACCTGCCGGGCCAGTACGTCGCGCTGCGCACCACTTTGCCCGACGCCGACGGCCAGCCGCACGAGATCCGCCGCAGCTACTCGATCTGTGCCGAACCGCGCAGTTTCGCGGACGGCAGCAGCGAAATCCGCGTGGCCATCAAGAAAGACCTCGGCGGCCTGTTCTCCACGTGGGCCAATGCCGAACTCAGGGCCGGCGACGTCCTGGACGTCATGAGCCCCATGGGGGCCTTTGTCTCCAAGCACGGACGCGACGGCAAGTCCGTGGAGCAGAATGTCATGAACTCCATGAACCATCCGGAAGAGTTGGCGGGCGAGCCCGGCTCTTTCGTGGCGATTGCCGCGGGCTCCGGCATCACTCCCGTGATCGCCATTGCCCGCACCCTGCTGGCGGCCCACCCGGAGACCCGCTTCGACCTCGTCTACGCCAACAAGGCCGCGATGGACGTGATGTTCCTGGAAGAACTCGCGGACCTGAAGGACAGATACCCGGCCCGGCTGGCGCTGCACCACGTGCTCTCGCGTGAACAGCGGATCGCGCCGCTGCTCAGCGGCAGGATCGACGCCGAGAAGCTGCAGGCGCTGCTGGGCACCGCGATCCACGCCGAGGACGTCGACGAATGGTTCCTCTGCGGGCCGTTCGAACTCGTCCAGCTCTGCCGGGACACCCTCGCCGCTCGCGGCGTCGCCCCGGAGCATGTCCGCTTCGAACTGTTCACTTCGGGCAAGCCGGAGCGCCCCGAGGGCAACATTGGCCGGCCCGTGGTCACTGACGAATCCAAGGAAACCTACAAGATCACGTTCAAGCTGGACGGGCTGCAGGGCGAAGTGGCCAGCCCCACCCATGCCCGCGAGTCCATCCTCAACGCCGCCCTCCGGGTCCGTCCCGATGTGCCGTTCGCCTGCGCCGGCGGCGTCTGCGGCACCTGCCGGGCCAAGGTGGTCAGCGGCAACGTCACCATGGACGAGAACTACGCCCTGGAGCAGGATGAGCTCGACAAGGGCTACGTCCTGACCTGCCAGTCCCACCCCACCACACCGGAAGTCACGGTCGACTTCGACGTCTAGGGTTTTTCGAGGTTTTCCGAATCCAGGTTTTTTCGAATCCAAGGAGCCCCATGATTTCCCTCTCCATTGCCGACGGCGTCGCCGAGGTCGTACTCGACGCCCCGCACAAGCTCAACTCCCTCGACGAGCAGGCGCTCGCGGATTTGTCCCGGGCGTACGACGACGCCGCTGACGCCGCCGCGCGCGGCGAGGTCCGGGCGCTGCTGCTCCGCGGCGAGGGCCGGGCCTTTTGCGCCGGCCGTGACATTGCCGGCGTTACACCGGAGAGCGATGACGCGCAGGCCTACCTCGGCGGGCTCGTCCAGCCGCTGCTGAAGAAAATGAGCGCCTTCCCCGCGCCCACGTTCGCCGCCGCCCAGGGCGCCTGCCTGGGCGTGGGGCTGGGGCTGCTGCTGGCCACGGATGTGGTTTACGTGGCAGAGAATGCCAAGGTCGGCTCACCGTTCGCCAAGCTCGGCGCCACCCTCGATTCGGGCGGGCACTGGTATTTCACCGAGCGCCTCGGCATGCACCGGACCCTGGACCTGATCTACACCGCCGAGCTCATGAGCGGCGCCGACGCCGTGGCGCAGGGCCTGTTCAGCCGGGCCATGCCCGCGGCGGAACTGCTGGAGAATACCCGCGCCATCGTGGCCAACGTCGCCACCGGGGCCACGGGTGCGTTCCGGGCCAGCAAGGAGCTCGTCGCGCACATCAGGGACCAGCGGCTGGGGCTGTGGGAGGCCATGGAAGAGGAAAACGCAGAACAGGCACGGCTGTGCAAGAGCGAGGACTACGCCGAGGGTTTCCGGGCTTTCCAGGAGAAGCGCAGCCCGGTTTTCAAGGGCTGAGGGCTGGCCCGGCCGGGGTACCCGGAAACGCATTTCCCGGCTACTCGTCTTTGCTTCGAAGCATTCTCATTTCCGGAACCCGCTTGTAATGTTCGGTTATGACTCTGGGGAAATCTGTAAATAAGGCTGTCATACCCGCGGCGGGACTGGGAACGCGGTTCCTGCCGGCCACTAAGGCGATGCCCAAGGAAATGCTGCCCGTGGTCGACCAGCCCGCCATCCAGTATGTGGTGGAAGAAGCCGTCCGGGCCGGGCTGACGGATCTGCTCATGGTGACCGGGCGCCAGAAGCGGGCGCTGGAGGACCACTTTGACCGCGAGCCCTCGCTGGAGCACGCCCTCGAACTCAAGGGCGATTTCGACAGGCTGGAGGCCGTCCGCCACGCTTCCCGACTGGGCCCGCTGCACTACGTGCGCCAGGGCGACCCCAAGGGGCTCGGTCATGCCGTCCTCTGCGCCCGCCAGCATGTCGGGTACGAACCGTTCGCCGTCCTCCTGGGCGATGACCTGATCGACGAGCGGGACGAGCTGCTGACCGCCATGATGGATGTCCAGGCCCGAACCGGCGGCTCGGTTGTGGCCCTGATCGAGGTGGATCCGGCGGAAATCAGTGCCTACGGCTGCGCCGACGTTTCGGCGGTGCCGGGCCAGGACCATGTGCGGGTCAACCGGCTCGTGGAGAAGCCCGCCGCCGCCGAGGCCCCGTCCAACCTGGCCGTGATCGGCCGGTACATCCTGCATCCGGAGATTTTCGATGTCCTGGAGGACACTCCGCCCGGCCGCGGCGGCGAAATCCAGCTCACCGACGCCCTGCAGACCCTCGCCGTGTCCGACTGCGAGGGCGGAGGCGTCTACGGGGTGGTCTTCCGGGGCCGCCGGTACGACACCGGAGACAAACTGAGCTACCTCAAGGCGGTCATCTCGATCGCAGCCGACCGGGTGGAATTCGGCGAAGAGCTCCGGGCCTGGATGAAAGCGTTCGTCAGCTAGCGGGTGTCCAGGTCCTCGAACACCAGGAACGTCTGGGTGTCCAGGACTCCGGGCATGGACTGCAGCTGATCGAAGATCACCCGGCGAAGGTCGATGTTGTCCACGGCGCGCACCAGCAGGATGACATCGAAGTCCCCGCCGACCAGAGCGATGTGATGGACCTCGGGGATCGCACGCAGGAGTTCGCGCAGCTCGCGCCAGGAATGCTGGCGCACTTTCAGCGTGACGTAGGCAGAAGACTTCAGCCCGGCTTTGATGGGATCCACCAGGGCGGTGAACTTGGTCAGGACGCCTTCGCCCGTGAGCCGGGCGATGCGGGTGTAGGCGTGGGCGCGGGAAATGTGGACGTTCTCGGCCACCTGTGTCACCGACATCCGGCCGTCCCGGGTCAGCTCCGCGATGATGTTCCGGTCCACATCGTCCAGCGGCACCGCCACCTGCTCCGATTCGAGCTCTGCCATTCGTCTACGACCCCCGCCGGTAATCCAGCTCACACTTACGATTTGTCTTCCAGACTAGGGCAAATTTGTGGACATCTCCACGATTCACCGCAGAGGTGGATACGAAACAGCGGCTGGAGGCATACTGGGAAAGATTAGTGGCTACAGAAGGACGGACCAATGACGATCTCCGCAGACCACGCGGCGCAGCCAGCTGCGCAGCAGGCCGCGCAACAAGATCCAGCCGGTGATGCCGTGAGCAAGTTCGGTATCACCGTTGAGGACTACATGCTGCCCGCACGCCACCAGATCCAGATGGTGGGCCCGGACGGAACCCTGAATCCCCACACGGAACAGGGCACCCAGCCGGGGCACGAGTACAGCCTGCCCAGCGAAGCCGAACTGATGGCCGCCTACGAGCAGCTCGTCATCGGCCGCCGCGTCAATGACCAGAACTCCGCGCTGGTCCGGCAGGGCCGCATGGCCGTCTACCCCTCGAGCCACGGCCAGGAGGCGTGCCAGGTTGCCGCAGCACTGTGCCTTGCCGAGGGTGACTGGCTGTTCCCCACCTACCGCGACTCCGTGGCCGTGATGGCCCGGGGCGTGGATCCGGTCCAGACGATGACGCTCTTCCGCGGCGACTGGCACGGCGGTTACGACCCCGCCAAGAACAAGGTCGGCATCCAGTGCACCCCGCTGACCACCCAGCTGCTGCACGGCGTCGGCGTTGCGCACGCCGCCAAGCTGCGCGGCGAGGACACCGTGGTCCTGGCCATGTGCGGCGACGGCGCCACGAGCGAAGGCGATTTCCACGAGGCCCTGAACTTCGCCGCCGTCTTCCACCTGCCCGTGGTCTTCTTCGTCCAGAACAACCAGTACGCGATCTCCGTGCCGCTGGCGCACCAGTCCGTTGCGCCCTCCCTGGCCCACAAGGCCGTGGGCTACGGCATGGCCGGCGAACGCGTGGACGGCAACGACATCGTGGCCCTGCTCGCCGTCCTCGGCCGGGCCGTCAAGCTCGCCCGGGAAGGTTCCGGCCCGCTGCTGGTTGAGGCGCACACCTACCGGATGCAGGCGCACACCAACGCCGATGATGCCACCCGCTACCGGCAGGACAGCGAAGTCGCCGAATGGGTGGCGAAGGACCCGCTGAGCCGGATGCAGACCTACCTGACGGACCGCGGCCTGCTGGACGACGACCGCGCCGCCGCGATCGCCGAAAAGGCAGAGGCGGTAGCCACGCAGCTGCGCGAAGGCCTCAGCGAAGAGGTTCCGGTGGAACCGCAGGATCTCTTCAAGTACGTCTTCTCCACCCCCACACCACAGCTGAAAGAACAGTCCGCCATGCTCGCCGACGAACTGGCCCGCGACGCCGCATCCATCTCAAGGGAGGCCGGGAAATGAGCCCCACCATCACCACGTCCTCCGAGGCGAACGGCAACGTCAGCGCCGCGACCGCCCGCGCCGCCGCCAAGGCTGCTGTTGCGGCCGAGCAGGCCGGCCCGCAGACCATCACCCTGGCCAAGGCCCTGAACACTGCGATGGCGGATGCCATGCACGCGGACCCCTCGGTCCTGGTCTTCGGCGAGGACGTCGGCATGCTCGGCGGCGTCTTCCGCATCACGGACGGGCTCACCAAGACCTTTGGCACGAGCCGCTGCTTCGACACCCCGCTGGCCGAATCCGGCATCGTCGGCATGGCCGTCGGCATGGCAATGAACGGCATGCGCCCGGTCATCGAAATGCAGTTCGACGCGTTCGCGTACCCGGCCTTCGAACAGATCGTCAGCCACGTCGCCAAGATGCACAACCGCACCAAGGGCGCCGTGAAGCTGCCCATGGTCATCCGGGTCCCGTACGCCGGCGGCATCGGGGGAGTGGAGCACCACTGCGACTCGTCCGAGGCCTACTACGCGCACACCGCCGGCCTGAAGGTCTTCACCCCGGCCACCGTGGCCGACGGCTACCGGATGCTCCGCGAAGCCATCGACTCCGATGACCCCGTCATGTTCATGGAGCCCAAGAAGCTGTACTGGTCCAAGGACCAGGTGGACCTGGACGCGCTGCGCGCCGAGCACGCCGCGAACACCGAGCGCGGCACGTCCTCCGAGGGCCGGGCCGCCGTCGCCCGCCCCGGCACCGACGCCACGCTGATCGCTTACGGCCCGTCCGTTCCGACGGCGCTCGCCGCAGCGGCCGCCGCCGCCGAGGAAGGCCGCTCGCTGGAAGTGATCGACGTCCGCTCGATCGTGCCGTTCGATGACGAGACCGTCTGCGCCTCGGTCCGCAAGACCGGCCGCGCCGTCGTGATCGCCGAGGCCCACGGCTTCGCGTCCGTGGCCTCGGAAATCGTCGCCCGGGTCCAGGAACGCTGCTTCCACCACCTGGCCGCGCCGATCCGCCGCGTCACCGGCTTCGACGTGCCCTACCCGGCGCCGAAGCTCGAGCACTACTACCTGCCCGGCGTGGACCGCATCCTCGACGCCGTTGACGACCTCCAGTGGGAAGACTGACCATGAGCGAACCGAAAGTATTCCTCCTGCCGGACCTGGGCGAAGGCCTCACCGAAGCCGAGCTCGTGAACTGGCTCGTGGCCGTGGGCGACGAGATCCGCGTGGACCAGCCGATCGCCGAGGTGGAGACGGCCAAGTCCATGGTGGAGGTGCCCTCCCCGTACGCCGGCACCGTGGCCGTGCTGCACGGCGAGCCCGGCCAGACGCTCGACGTCGGCAAGCCGCTGATCTCGGTGATGCCGGTTGGTTCCGTTTCCGCCGTGGGCGCCGCCGCAGGCGATGCCGCCCCCGCCCCTTCGCCGGACAGCATTCGTCCTGCGGACGATGCTGCCGGCTCCGACAGGCCCGATGCCACTCCCGGGGCGGCATCGCCTGCGTCGGCTGGGTCTGCGGGTACGTTGCCGGCCGTGGTTGCCGACTCGCCTGCTGCTGTTGCGGCTGAGGCTTATCGCGAGGAGGAGAAGGCCGGGTCCGGCAATGTCCTGATCGGTTATGGGACTCCTGGCGGGCATGGGATTGCCCGGCGGACCCGGGCTCCTAAGCGGGCTGCGGGGGCCGAATCGGTTTCCGGGGTCTCTGCTGCCGAGAAGGCTGCCGATGACCTGGTGCTGCTGCGCACCCGGGTTCCCGGGAAATTGGGGGCCGTTATTTCTCCGCTGGTTCGCCGGATGGCGCGCGACCATGGGGTTGATTTGGGGGAACTCCAGGGCTCGGGGGCCAGCGGGCTCATCATGCGGCGCGATGTCGAGGCCGTCATCAAGCCGTCGCCGGTGGTTGAGCGTCCGGCTGCTGCGGAGTCTGCCGCACCGGCCGCGCCTGCCGCGGGTTCCGGCACCGACGCGCGCACCGGTCTGGGCATTTCCGGACGCACGGCGGTCCGGGGCGTGCGGAAGGCCGTCGCGGCGAACATGTCGCGCAGCCGCTCCGAGATCCCGGAAGCCACGGTGTGGGTGGACGTGGACGCCACTGCGCTGGTGGAGATGCGTGCCGCGCTGAAAAAGGCGGACCCGCACAACACCCCGGGCCTGCTGGCCTTCATCGCACGGTTCGTTACTGCCGGGCTCAAGAAGTTCCCGGAGCTCAACACCCGGATCGTGACCACCGAGGATGCCGCAGGCGGCGCGATGCAGGAGATTGTGGCCTTCGACGGCGTCAACCTCGGGTTCGCGGCGCAGACCGACCGCGGACTGATGGTGCCGTCGGTGCGGAACGCGGACAAGCTCAGCGCCCGCGAACTGGACGCCGAGATCCGCCGCCTCACCGCCGTCGTCCGCGAGGGCAAAGCGACCCCGGCGGAACTGGGCAGCGGCACGTTCACGCTGAACAACTACGGCGTGTTCGGGGTTGACGGTTCCGCCGCGATCATCAACCACCCCGAGGTGGGGATCCTCGGCGTCGGGCGGATCATCGACAAGCCCTGGGTGGTCAACGGCGAGCTCGCGGTCCGCAAGGTCACCGAGCTGACGCTCACGTTCGACCACCGGGTGTGCGACGGCGGAGCGGCCGGCGGCTTCCTGCGCTACGTCGCGGACGCGATCGAGAACCCGGGGTCGGCACTCGTTGACATGTGAGGCTTAACCGGGGATCTGCATCCCGGGTGAGGGGACAGGGGCCGCACGATCACTCTTGTGCGGCCCCTGCGGTCCCCGGCCGCGCCGAAAGCCACCGTGCCAGCCACGACGCCGGCAGGAGCAGCAGCCACGCGAACGGCGTGTAGGCCTTGAGGACGAACGCCGCGGGAATTGAGAGCAGGAAGACCAGCGCCACGGCAATCCGCGCATAAAAGATGCGGCGGTGGACGTGGGCGGCCATCTCGCGGTCCATGAGCCCCGCATGCTTCGCATAGCCCCAGATGGCCGCCAGCATCAAATAGACAGCGGCAATGTTGGCGGCGTACAGGACGCTCGGCCACGGAGTGGGGTCGTCCCCGTAGTCGCTGAGGATCGACGTCGGACCGGGCAGCATGGCGATGAAGAACAAGAGGGCCAGATTCAGCCAGGCCAGGTTCGCATTGAAGCGGCGGATGAGGGCAAAGTCGGAGTGGTGGGACATCCACGTCTTGGCGATGATGACAAAGGACAGGGCGTACGCCAGCAACTGCGGCAAGGCAGCAACCAAGGCGTCGTCCACCTGGTCCGCGGGAATTCCTTCAGGAAGTTTCAGGTCCAGGGCCAGGAGGGTCAGGGCGATGGCGAAGACGGCATCGCTGAAGAACACCATCCGCTCCAGGGACGTGCCGGATTTCAACGGGAGCCACCCCCATTCGTTCGGTGGAGCACCTGGCTCATCGAGGGAAGTAGCCCACAGGCTACACCGCCGCGCGGGCCACGACGAGGGGTCCGGGCATACCCGCCACAGGGACCGGAAGGGCATGCCCTGAAGGGAAATGCCAGCCAGCGCGGGTAGAATCGAGGCCTGTACAGCACCAACAACGCTGGACCAACAATGCCGGAAAAGCGTCGGAAATACGGAGATTCAATGTCACGATGGCTCGAGGTCGGTCCGGACAACTACGTACTGACAACTCAAGGTTCCCTGCTCAACACAGGTCTGGTGGTCGGCACCGAGCGCGCCATGGTGATCGACACCGGCGGCGGGCCCCGGCAGGGCCGCGAGATCCTGGCTGCCGTGCGGGAAAAGACCGGGCTGCCGCTCGTCGTGGTCAACACGCACGCCCACTATGACCACTTCTTCGGCAACGCCGTCTTCGCCAGTGAGGGCGTTACGGAATTCTGGGCACACGAAAACTGCGCCGCGGAAATCGAAGAGAACGGTGACGAGCAGCGCCGGCTGGTGGCCTCCGAGGAACCCGAAATGGCGGCCGGTCAGGGCTCCGACGCTGAGTTGGTGGTTCCCAACGCCATCGTGAAGGACCAGCCGGTCCTGGTGGATCTTGGCGGGCAGACCGCCACCTTGTTCTATCTGGGCCGCGGCCACACCGACGGCGACCTCCTGGTCGGCACGGCAAGCACCCTCTTCGCCGGCGACCTCGTCGAACAGGGTTCCCACCCGTCCTTCGAGGACTCGTTCCCGGAAGACTGGGCCGACGCCCTCCGGCACCTCTCCGCGCTGCGGCACCGCTACGAATTCCTGATTCCCGGCCACGGCGAACCGTGCTCGGACCAGTTCGTCAAGACCATGGCCAACACCATGACCACCGCGGTCCGGCAGGCGATCCAGGCCACCCGGGAAACCCCGGACGACGCAACCAAGGCGATCCCGATCCTGCCGTACGGCCCCGAGCAGTCGCGCTGGTTCATCAAGCGCCTGCAGGACACGCGAGCCCACCGCTAGGGCCGGGAAAATGGCGGTAATGGTAAGTGTGCTCATTACTGCCCCTAGACTTGTTCCTTGAACGATGTCAATCGAGCACTGCAGCGGTCTGCGCTGTGATCCCTGGGGGGAACGAACATGCCAGAACCGGTCGAAAACAAGACCGCCAACGCCCTCGCTGAAGCTGAAACAGCTGAAGAGCAGGCCCAACTCCCGCGTCGGAGAGACCGCCGCCGCGGCGACGACTCCGACGCCTGGACAGGAACCATGCCCATCATTTCGAGCAACCAGGCCGAACAGCGCCCAACAGCCCCCAGCAGTTCCTGGGCGGAGGCCGCCGCTGCCGCTGACGCGCCGGCGCGCCCGCAGCCTGCCAAACCGTCCAAGGATCCCGTGCTGAAGCCGCCTGCCCCCGAGGCCGCTCCTGCCGTGCCTGCCCAGCCCACCCGATCCACCCGTTCGGCCAGCAAAGCCGCGGCCCTGGCCGACGCCCCGCTGCCCGACTTCATCAGCTCACCGGGTCTATTTGTCCGCGAGCAGAAGCCCCGGCCCGTCGGCGGTTTCCGCGGTGCCCTCTACAACCTGACCGGCGGCGGTCTGAACCTTGGCCCGAGTGCCAGGCAGCGTGAGGAAGACGAACTGGCCCGGCGCATCTCCCGCCAGCTCCAGGGCAGCTACAACACGGCCGTCCTGAGCCTCAAGGGCGGCATCGGGAAGACCTCCACGACGGTCGGCGTCGGACTGACCCTGGCCGAGTTCCGGGGCGATCCTCCGTGCGCCATCGACGCCAACCCCGATTCCGGCGATCTCGTCGAGCGCGCCCTCGGCGAGGGGATCTACCAGCAGCAGAGCCCGCGCACCATCACGGACCTGCTCAAGAACATCGAGTCAGTCGATTCCCTCACCGCCCTGGCCCGCTACATGCACCACGCCGGCAGGCTCCACCTCATTGCCGGCGAGCAGGACCCCGAGGTCTCAGATTCGCTGACGGCCGAGGAATACCTGCGGATCCGCAAGCTCATCTCCGCCTACTACTCCGTGGCGCTGATCGACTGCGGCACGGGCGTGACCCACAATGCCATGAGCGGCATCCTGCAGTCCGCGGACAACCTGATCATCGCGGCCGGCTATGCCGTCAGCGGCGCCAAGCGGGCCCGCAGCACGCTTCACTGGCTGGCCAGCCACGGCTACGAAGACCTGGCCCGCAACGCCGTCGTGGTCATCACCGACAAGGACGAGGTGTCCACCAGGGTGGACAAGGACGCCATCGAGGAACACCTGTCCGGCATCTGCCGCCAGCTGATCGCGGTTCCGCATGACCGCGGGGTGGCCGACGGCGACCTCGTCACCCTCGATGTGCTTCGCCCAGAAACGCGGCGCGCGTACCGGGAGATCGCCGCGGCAATCGTCGACGGATACGTCTAAGCGCGACCCGTGCCGACCTCCGCGGTACATTTGAGCATGGCCAACAACTCACTCGGGGTCGACGCCGCCCGCCACCTCCAGGACCTGCTTTTGGGGACCGACAACGTCGAGGACTTCCTGGGCCGCCTCGCGGAGTTCTCGGCCGCCACGCTGAGCCGTACGACCGGCGCCGAGATTGAGTGCGGCGTGACTTTGCAGCGCCGCAAGCGGACCATGACGGTCGCGGGCAGCAGCGCGCGGGCGGTCACCCTGGACCGCATCGAACAGACCCTCGGTGACGGCCCCTGCATCGAGGCGCTGCGGACCAGGTCCGTGGTCCTGCTGGCGGATGTCGACGCCGATCCCCGCTGGCCCGACTACCAGCGGCAACTTGCCGCCAACGGGTGCCGCAGCACGCTCGGCGTTCCGCTGGAAATCGGCGACGACGCCGCCGCGGCCCTGAACTTCTTCGGGGCGGACACCGGGCTGTTCACGGACGACATCATTGCGGAGGCGGCCGGATTCGCCGACCTCGCCGGCCGCGCCCTCCGGCTGGCCGTGCGGCTCGGAACCTTCCAATCCCGGGCCGAAGATCTCCAGTCGGCCATGGAACACCGCACTTCCATCGATCTGGCCTGCGGCGTGATCATGGCCCAGAACCGCTGCTCCCAGGACCAGGCCATGGCCATCCTCACCAGGGTTTCCAGCAACCGGAACCAAAAGCTCCGGGAAGTCGCCGAGGACGTGCTCCGGCACCTCACCAGCGAGGAAGTCCGCACCCACTTCGACGCGTAGGGCAGGGACGGCCGCGGCGGGTGCCTAGGATGAAGGGGATGACCACCACACGCCTCGCGCCCTTCAGCCTCCGCAGCATCGCCGTTCCCGCGTTCGGGCCGGCCCTCATGTTCAGCCTGGGGGAGGGCGCGATCCTGCCCGTGGTCGCCCTGTCCGCCCGTGATCTTGGCGCCTCCGTGCCCGGGGCCGCGCTGATTGTGACGCTGATCGGCCTCGGATCGTGGTTCTTCAACCTGCCGGCGTCACTGATCACCCTGAAATTCGGGGAACGCTGGGCGATTGTGGGGGCCGCGGCCGCCAGCGCGTTCGCCCTCGCCGCGGCGGCGGTCGCTCCGCTGTTTTCCGGCGGCCTCTGGGTGCTGGCGGCGGCGATGGTGGTGGTCGGCATGGCCGCCAGCGTATTCAGCCTTGCCCGGCAGAAATACCTGACCGAGGCCGTGCCGGTCATGCTCCGTGCCCGGGCCCTGTCCACCCTCGGCGGCGTCAACCGGATCGGGATCTTCATCGGCCCGTTCGTTGGCGCCGCCGTGATGCAGTTTGCCGGCATCAGCGGGGCCTACTGGGCTGGCGTCGTGGCGATGGCCGCCGCGGCGGCCGTGTCAGTCACCATCCCCGACCTTGAGGCGAAGCCGCAACCGGTCGACGGCGTTCCGGTGCAGCAGCCCACCTTGCGCAGCGTCGCGGTGTCCCACGCCGGCGTCTTCCTGAGCGTGGGGGCCGGGGTGCTGCTGCTGAGCGGGCTGCGCGCCTCGCGCCAGGTGGTCATCCCGCTGTGGGCCGATCACCTGGGCCTGGACCCCACCCAGGCCTCGCTGATCTACGGGATCTCCGGAGCGATCGACATGCTGGTGTTCTATCCGGCAGGAAAGCTGATGGACCGCAAGGGCCGGCAATGGGTGGCCGTGCCGTCCACACTGATCATGGGGGCGGCCATGGTGCTGATTCCGCTCAGCACGGGCTTCGTCTCGCTCATGCTGGCGGCGCTCCTGATCGGCTTCGGCAACGGGATCAGCTCGGGCCTGAACATGACTCTCGGGGCCGACTTCTCGCCGGACAACGGCCGCGGCCAGTTCCTCGGCATCTGGCGCTTCATGGCCGACGCCGGCGCGACCGGCGGGCCCGTGCTGCTCTCCGCCGTCACCGCCGCCGTGTCCCTGGGGGCCGGTGTGGCCGCGACCGGTGTGATCGGCTTCGCCGCCGCGGCCGTGTTCGCCGTGACCATTCCGCGGCTCAAGCACCGTCGGAACTACTGACCGGCCGGGGCACCGGAGCGCTCAAGCAGGCAGTGATTAACAGGTAGCGACTACTCGGGCGACGCCTGCGTGGGCTCAGTAAGGTCGGGGAACCGCGCCGGTGCATCGAGACCGGCCCTTAGGGGGGCGGCACGAGTGCCGCAGTCAGGGTCCGCCCGTGATTATTTGCAGCGCATGGTCTCCGCCCGGATGGGCGATGCGTTTCGACGCAAAAAAATGAGGAGATGCTCATGTTAGGAAAACAGTCCCGCTGGTTCGCGCCCCTGGCTGCAACAGCAGCCCTGCTGCTTGTCGCTTCGCCCGCGGGTGCAGTCACCGAGCCGGCTGTGACCATTCCCGCCGTGGATTCGTGCGGGGACTTCGATCTTGGTCTCACGGCCACGGGCGGCACGATCAGGGAAATCCAGTTCAGCAACGGCAACCTCTACAGGGTGGGCACAGGAGTCGTCCTCACCTGGTCCAACCAGGGCCTCAACGGTTCTGGGAGCAACGGGAAGACGTACACGGTGAAAACCTCCGGCTCCGTGGCCAGGTATGTCAAGAACCCGGGCGGAGAGACCTATACGCTTACCCTCACCGGCCACAACGGGTTTATCTTCTTCTCGACGGACACCGGAGGCCCCGGGGCCTTCCAGTACACCGGACGGGTGGTGCTCACCGTTGACAATCCGGTTGGCAATAACGTGAAGTCCGTGGACGCCAGCGCGGGCAAAGCCGTGGATATCTGCGCACGTCTCAGGTAGCCATCGCGGGATCCCGCGTGGGCCCGGGCGCGCTGTTGTTCCCGGGCCTACGTGCGCCGCGCTAGCGTTCCTGGTGTAGGGGCCTGTCCCGCCGTCGTGGGTCCGGCTGCCGGGCGGCCAGGCCGAACAGCCACACGCCGGCCACCGTTGCGAGGTAGCCGGCAATGACGATCAGGGACGTGCCGGCCCAAAAGTAGCTGGTGGTGCTGACCTCCTGGCCGCCCGGGCCGATGCTCAGCAAGGCGACGGCCGCCACCCCGGCGGCGGCAAGACCGGTGAGCACGGGAAGCGCCACCCACACCCTGGCCGAGGCCCAGTGTTCGTTGTAGCCGTTCCAGACGTTCCAGCCCGGACCCCGGCGGATGATCAGCCAGCCGGCCGGGATCATGAAAGCCCCGACCACCAGGAAGGCCGCGATCACATCGGCGGGCCGGTGCCACTGGTTGATCAGCGTGGACACGCCCGTGGCGACGGCGAAGCTGCCGCCCAGATAGCCGGCCAACGGCCGCCAGCGCGGCGAAACCATGAGGAACACGGCGGCGGCGGCCGAGGCCGCCATGGTGGTGTGGCCCGAGGGCAGCGAATTCAGTTCCAGCGTCTCAACCCCGCGGTACGGCCGGACCGGAAGCCAGTCCTTCAGGATCTGGGTGGCAAGGTTGGCGCCGACGCACGCCGCAATCGCAATCACCGCCGCCGACCAGCGGCGCCGCAGGATGGTGACGAACACGACCACAACCGACGCGATCACCACGGAGAGCGCCGGCAGCCAGTCCAACAGCTTGGTGGCGGCCTTGCCCGCGGTCCCGCTGAGCTCCACGGCTTCCACGAGGGCGGATTCGTCAATGAACTGGCCCGTGGTGGTTCGGACAAAGAAGACATAGGTGACGGCCAGGGCGGCGACGCAGGCAACCGTGGCCAGCACGAACAAGGCTGCCGTGGCCTTGCCGGGGGACCGCCGCGCCGGCGGATCCGGTGTTGCGCGGTCCGTGCTGCGCTCTGGCGTCTCGGGCGCACTCGCCGGGAGGAGTTGTGTTTCCGCAGCCTGTGTTTCCTGGACCGGTATCTCCCGGACCTGGGTTTTCGGGGCCTCTGTTTCATAGACCGGGGCAGACGGGTCCCAAGGGGTGCGTTCCTGCCGAAAAGTCATGCCATTAAGAGTCCCATAGAACCCTGCGCGCCAGCTGAAGGGCCGGCGCGCGGCGCGGAGGGTAGTGCCCGCCAACAGACGAGTACTCACTACTGGTGCGCCGCCGGACCGGGATTTGTAGAGTCGTGTGTGTGCCGGCGCGGCTTGTCCCCGGCACGGCGCTCCTTGAGCGGGGCCGGCGGAGACGAGTTTCCTGGTCCAGGGGCTCACCCCCAGTCGACGCCGGCCCAATCAAGGATCCATGCCCGGCTCCCGGTGCCGCGTTCCCGCGCCCCGCGCCCCGCGTCCGAGACCGGTGTCCGGGAAAGCTCCGCAGTACATTCCTTCCACATTCTCCTCGGTACATTCCCCGCAGTGCATTCCCAGTACAGTGGCTCCATGCCTGCCCTCCCCACGGACCCCCCGGCACGTCCCGCCGCGCCCCTGCCCGGCCTCGACGAACTCCTGGCCGGCGCCCATGTCGTGAGCCTGCCGATGCGAGTGAAATTCCGGGGCATCCTGCAGCGGGAGGCCCTGCTGCTCCGCGGGCCGCTGGGCTGGGGCGAATTCTGTCCCTTTCCCGAGTACGGCGACCCCGAGGCCTCCCGCTGGCTTACGGCCGCCATCGAGGCCGGCTGGGAAGGGTTCCCCGCGCCGCTGCGGGACAGCATCCCGGTCAACGCCACGGTTCCTGCCGTGCCGGCGCACCGGGTGCCCGAGATCCTGGCCCGCTTCGGCCGGGTGGACGCGGTCAAAGTCAAGGTCGCGGAGCCCGGCCAGAGCCTGGACGACGACGCCGCCCGGGTGGCGGCCGTCCGTGCGGCGCTGCCGGACGCCGCGATCCGGGTGGACGCGAACGGCGGCTGGGACGTGCCGGAGGCCGTCGCGGCACTGACCCGGCTCGCCGCCGTCGGGCTCGAATATGCCGAACAGCCCGTGCCGGGGATCGAGGGCCTCGCCGAGGTCAGGCGGCAGCTCCGGGCCGCCGGCGTCCCCGTGCTGATCGCCGCGGATGAGAGCGTGCGCAAGGAGGACGACCCCCTCAAAGTGGCGCGGGCCGGCGCCGCGGACCTGATCGTCGTCAAGGTGGCCCCGCTCGGGGGAGTGCGGCGCGCCCTGCGGATCGTGGCGCAGGCCGGGCTGCCCGCCGTCGTGAGTTCGGCGCTGGACACCTCGGTGGGGATCCGGGCCGGACTGGCCCTGGCTGCCGCCCTGCCCGAGCTGCCGTATGCCTGCGGCCTGGGCACGGTGTCCCTTCTCGCCGCCGATGTCACGCACGATCCACTGGTACCCGACGACGGCGAGATCGCTCTGCGCGACGTCCGCCCGGCACCCGAGCTGCTGGCCGCGTACGCCGCCTCGCCGGAACGCCGGGACTGGTGGCTGGACCGGCTGCGGCGGGTGCACGCGGTGCTGGCCGCATCGACTGCTCCGTAACGGCCCTTCAGGACCTCGAAAACGGCGTTTACGGAGCAACCGATGGGTTCGGCGGCACCACGAGCATTCACCGGGACTTCATCTGACAGACGCCTCTCGGTAGCCAGCGGCTGGAAGGGTGGGCGCGACCGCAACTCACCCCCATGGAAGGTCTCTCCATGTCTGTCACCTCCGGACGCAAATTTTCCCTGCTCCCCATGCTCGGCCACACCAAAGGCAAGCGAAGCCCCGTCACCTGCGCGCTGAAGTGCGACAACGCCTGCTCGGGCGAGGTCTGCAACACCAGCACCAACAGCTACTTCCGGGACATCGCCTCCGCCACGATGTCCCGCCGCGCCGCCCTGGGCTTCGGCGCCGCCGGCGCGCTCGCCGTCGTTCTCGGCAACGCCGTGACGTCAGCCGATACGGCAG
>NZ_KI914949.1:0-1889 GCF_000520575.1 Arthrobacter sp. I3 | reverse complement strand
CCGCGGCCAAGGACGGGTTTGGAAAATCCAAGCTGCAGTTCACCGCCATCGCTCCGGTGGACGCCAGCGTGGACAAGCTGACCGTCCCCGCCGGGTTCACCTGGCAGCCGGTCATCCGCTGGGGCGACCCGCTCTTCAACGACTCGCCGGCCTTCGACCTGGATCACCAGAGCGCGGCGGCGCAGGCCCGCCAGTTCGGCTATAACAACGACTACACCGACATCCTGCCGATCGATGGCTCCAAGGACCGCCGGGCCGTGCTCTTCACCAACCACGAATACACCAACGAGTCCATCATGCTGCCGGCCGGATTCGACGCCGCCGAGGCCCGCGCGATCGGCCGTGCAGCCCACGGCCTCACGGTGGTCGAGTTGGAGCGTGCGAACAAGAACAAGCCCTGGAGCTACGTCCGGGGCGCCGGGCTGAACCGCCGCTTCCTGACCGACACCACCTACGAGCTCGACGGCCCCGCCGCCGGGTCCCCGCTGCTGAAGACCGCCGCCGACCCCTCCGGCCGGGCCATCCAGGGCACCCTGGGCAACTGCTCCGGCGGCACCACCCCGTGGGGCACGATCCTCTCCGGCGAGGAAAACTTCAACGGCTACTTCGCCGCGCCCGGAACCTCCGACGCCGACAAGCGTTACGGACTGACCAGCAAGCCCACCGCCCGCCAGTGGGAACTCGATGACCCGCGCTTCGACACCCGCAACCCCGGATACCAGAACGAGGCCAACCGCTTCGGCTGGATCGTGGAAGTGGATCCCTTCGATCCCTCCTCCACGCCCCGCAAGCACTCCGCGATGGGCCGCTTCAAGCACGAGGGCGCCAACGTGATCGTCGCCAAGTCCGGCCACGTGGTGGCCTACATGGGCGACGACGAGCGCTTCGACTACCTGTACAAGTTCGTCTCGGCCGGCATCTACCGGCCCGGAAAGACGGCGGAGGACCGCAAGAACAACCTCACGCTGCTCTCGGAAGGCGACCTGTACGTCGCGAAGTTCACCGGCAATTCCCCGGCCGACGGATTCGACGGCGCGGGCGAGCTTCCGGCCGACGGCGCCTTCGACGGCGCCGGTGTTTGGCTGCCCCTCGTGGTGGGCGGCCAGTCCAAGGTGGCCGGAATGTCCGCGGAAGAGGTGCTGGTGTACACCCGGCTTGCCGCCGACAAGGTGGGCCCCACCAAGATGGACCGCTGCGAGGACGTCCAGCCCAGCCCGCACACCGGCAAGGTCTACGTGGTCTGCACCAACAACGCGGACCGCGGCAAGCCCGGCAAGGAAGGGGCCACCGAGGTCAACCCCCGTACTCTCAACCGCGACGGCCACATCGTCGAAATCACCGAGACCGGGGACCAGAGCTCCACAACGTTTGGCTGGAACCTGCTGATGGTCTGCGGCGATCCGGCCAAGAACTCCGCCACCTACTTCGCCGGGTTCCCTGCCAGCCAGGTCTCACCGATCTCCTGCCCGGACAACGTGGCCTTCGATTCCGTGGGCAACCTCTGGATCTCCACCGACGGCGCGCCCTCCAGCATCGGCTACGCCGACGGGCTCTTCAAGGTGACCCTGGACGGTGCCGAACGCGGCAGGGTGGAGCAGTTCCTCGCCGTCCCGCGCGACGCCGAGACGTGCGGCCCGATCATCCACGACGAGGAGCGCACCGTCTTCGTTGCCGTTCAGCACCCGGGCGAGGAAGGCACCTTCGCCGAACAGCATTCGTACTTCCCGGACTACGTCGCGGCCGGCGCCACACCGAAGCCAGGCCAGGTGCGCGCCCCGCGTCCGTCCGTGGTCCAGGTGTTCCGCACCGACGCCTAGCTTCCTGCCGCCACGCTCCCTCACGTTTGGCAGATTTCCTTCCCACGCTCCCTCACGTTTGGCAGGTTTCCT